>NZ_LZGO01000077.1:0-111669 GCF_001690235.1 Gilliamella sp. wkB292 | reverse complement strand
TACATACTGTATACTTATCAAGCTTATTATTTAACTTAAATGATAAAGCTCTAAACCATTTATCACCCCAATTAATTGTGTGAGATCATAAGAATGAAATCGTTTCACATAAAGCCAATCTATTAAGAAAATTAATTACCATCATCGATATAATTAATTTGACGTTGCGCAACGAAATAACTATCAACGTTATCTATTAAGCATTTTCGAGCGGATACTTCACTTGTAATAAGTACCTCAATAAACTCTATTTTGATTATTATGTAAAGAAAATGATAAACTTGTTGGGATAACTTTTTTATTTTTTCAAGAATACATATATACTATGGAAATATTGATTGCCAAGTAACGCGTTTTTATGCCTTTATCTACCTTTGTTATTTTACCTCTTTTGCGACTTAATTTTATTTTCGCTTCATTATTTAAGCAAAATTCCGGCATTGCTAGTTTAAATCAAGCTGCTCACTTGTTGAATTAGGCATAATTATGACTCTTGATACCGTACTTTTAGTTTCAACCATCAGTTGTCTTGGCATGATTTCGCCTGGTCCTGACTTTTTTTTGGTTTTGAAAAACAGCTTAACTTATAGCCGAAAAATAGCGCTGTTGACGTGTTTGGGAGTCATCACTGCAATATTAATCCATATGAGTTATTGTGTAGCCGGTGTGGCAGTACTGATTGCTGCTACACCATTACTGTATAATGTATTACGTTATGCAGGTGCCGCTTACTTATTATGGCTTGGCATTAAAGCATTACTTGCTAAACAGACCAATACTACTTATGTCAGTCAACAATTAATTGACAAACAAATGTCCGCTAAATCCGCGTTTATACAAGGGTTATTGTGTAACTTACTTAATCCTAAAGCAACCTTATTTTTTCTAGCTATTTTTACCCAAGTATTAAATGCTAACTCGTCAACCACCGACAAATTGTTAGTTGCATTCATCATTTGGATAGAAGCCGTATTATGGTGGCCATTTGTGGTTTTCATCTTTCAAACACAAGCAGTTCAACGACACTATTTTAAAATGCAATTAATTATCGATAAATTATTGGGGGTAATTTTAATCACATTGGGCATAAAAGTGGCTTTTGGGTTATAAATTATTATGTATTGATGTTTAAAGGCTTGAAATACCACAAATGCTTTAATGTCACACCTTTCTTTTTTGAATATTCGATCGTTAATTGATAAAATATCAGTAATCCGACTCTTTATAATCATTTTACGTTGTTATCACCGATTATAAATTCATTTTATTCATATTAAATGCGTTAGGCTTGTTGAAAATGGACAAATTATTACAATATGGTCGTGAGTTACTTGAATTAGAACTTCACGAAGCTCAAAAACTACCAAACCGACTCGGGCAAGATTTTATCAAAGCTTGTCAGCTGATTTTAACAACAAAAGGCAAAGTTGTTGTATCAGGTATTGGTAAATCTGGGCATATTGGTAAAAAAATTGCGGCCTCACTTGCCAGCACTGGTAGTCCAGCTTTTTTCATGCATCCTTCCGAAGCATTACATGGTGATCTAGGCATGGTGACCGAAAACGATGTTGTTATCTTGATTTCTTATTCTGGTCGGGCAAAAGAATTTAATTTTATTATCCCTATCCTTACAGCAATGAATGTGCCTATTATTGCAATTACAGGTGGATTAGATTCACCATTAGCTAAATCTGCTCAGGCTGTGCTTGATATTTCAATTGAAAAAGAGGCCTGCCCTATGGGACTTGCACCGACTTCGAGTTCGACCAATACTTTATTAATGGGCGATGCGCTTGCCATAGCTGTTATGCGTGCTCGGGGTTTTAAAGAAGAAGATTTTGCGCGCTCTCATCCTGCGGGGAGTTTAGGCGCTAAATTACTCAATCATGTGAAAGATGTTATGCGACAGGGCGATTTAATTCCCAAAGTACCACAAACGGCTACCGTATTTGATGCTATGTTAGAATTAAGCCGAACTGGTGTGGGTATAGTTGCAATCTGCAAAAATAATAATAAAATTGTTGGTGTATTTACTGATGGGGATTTACGCCGTTTATTACTCAAAAATGGGACATTGCAAGACAGCATTACAGACGTGATGACCAGCCCAGGATATCAAATACCTGAAAATTGGAAAGCAGTAGAGGCTTTAAAATCATTTAATGACCACAATATTACAGCTGCACCCGTTGTAAATAGCGAAGGTGAATTAGTCGGTGCGTTAAATATTCATGATTTACACCAAGCAGGAATAAGCTAGAAAACTATTACAAATACTTATTGCAAAAAGGTACTATCTATTGAGATAATTACCGACCTAAATTTTTGTCGTTAGACGGAGATCCAAGAAAAGTTACACAGTTAATGAGGTAAATGATTCAATCAGTCATAAACATTAACATTGTGTTGTATATTTTAACCAAAATTAATAGATGATGAAACTACAATGGCAGAAAAGCGAAATATCTTTCTAATTGGCCCAATGGGGGCTGGAAAAAGCACTATAGGCCGACAAATTGCACAACAGTTGGGCATGGAATTTTTCGACTCTGATCAAGAGATTGAAAAACGTACTGGTGCTGATATTGCATGGATTTTTGATTTAGAGGGTGAAGACGGATTCAGAGCCAGAGAAGAAAAAGTTATTAATGAATTAACTGAAAAACAAGGTGTAGTATTAGCTACCGGTGGTGGTTCAGTATTATCAAAAGAGACCCGTAATCGATTATCAGCACGTGGTATTGTTGTTTATTTAGAAACAACTATTGAAAAACAAATGGCAAGGACGCAAAAAGACAAACGTCGCCCATTATTACAAGGTGGTAATACTCCAAGAGAACTTTATGAAGAGTTAGCGGGAGAACGTGAACCTCTTTATGAAGAAATTGCGGATATCACAATTAAAACAGATGAACAAAGTGCCAAAGGTGTTGCGGGTTATATCATTGAAAAAATAGAGCAAATTTAAGCCATTTATTTTAACAATAATGGTTAGTCATAAAGCAATAAACCTTTTGGATAGGTTAAGGAGCAAGTATGCGTGTAGATAGAGATGACCGTTATATAACAGAACAACCTAGTAAGGACGCTAAGCCCTCGTTGACATTGCCAAGTTTTTTACAAGATTTTCCAAGAAAAAAATTAATTATTCTTGGTTTGGCAATCGTTATTATTCTGTTATTGCTTAGTTTAATTATCTTTCGATCTTCTTCACGTAAAAATGAACCAACGCTTGTAACGCCACCTGAAGTAAATAGTGTAAGTTCAGCTGACGCCAATACTACGCCTGTAACTGACGGACTAAACAGTCCAGCGACAAATGCAATGCCAACAGAAAGCGCTGGCGTTGCAAATCAGACACCAACTGAAAGTGCGTTAAATCAAACAAATACGCAACAACAACTGGATATTCCTAGCGATACAGGTAGCGACTTAGCAAATACAAATACGCCAACTGCTCCTTCAGTTAATCGTGATATAACAACGTCAACGAATAGAACGACAACAATTAATGACACTAACGGTAGAACCCATGTTTCACACCAAACAGATAGTCATAATCGAAAATCAACTAATAAAAAAGACGAAAAAACCAATACAGCTAAAAACGCTAAGATAGGAAACGATCGTTACGCAATTCAGCTTAGCGCTTCTAAATCGGCTGAAGGTTTAAGGAAACTTGTAAAACAAAATAATATTACTGATTATCATATTTATGAAACTAAGCATAAAAATGGTACGTGGTTCATTTTAATCAAAGGCAATTATTCATCAAGAGATGAAGCTCATAAAGCGATGAAATCTTTACCAGCAGTACTCCAAAAAGATAAACCATGGGTTAAATCTGGAGCCGCTATTAACAAAGAGAAAATTGCAAACAACTAAAGGATATCGTTCATTTATCCGACTACAAAGAAAAACTAGGAGTAACCGTTGAAAAAGCAACGAGCCTTTTTAAAATGGGCAGGAGGAAAATATGAGCTTGTGGACACAATTAGGCGATATCTCCCTGAAGGTGATCAATTAATTGAACCTTTTGTTGGTGCTGGATCAGTATTTTTAAATACACATTATAAAAGCTATATTTTAGCTGACATCAATCATGATCTGATTGCATTATTTAACTTGTTAAAATCCAGCCCAGATCAATTTATTAATGATCTTAAATTATTATTTACTCATCAGAACAACCAGTCTGATGCCTTTTATCAACTGCGCGATGTATTTAATCATAGTAAAGATCAATATATACGTTCACTATTATTTGTCTATTTAAATCGACATGGTTACAACGGCTTATGTCGTTATAATAATAGTGGTTTTTTTAATGTGCCATTTGGTCGTTATAAAACTATCTATTTTCCAGAAAGAGAACTCTATTTTTTTGCTAAAAAAGCTCAAAATGCCCAATTTATTTGTGCTCCTTATTATGAAGTAATGAAAAAAGCTAAACAAAATTCAGTAATTTATTGTGATCCCCCTTACCTTTCAGCGGGTAATTCGGCGGGTTTTACAGCCTATTATTCGAATAATTTTGGTTTTGAAGAACATAAAAAGTTATCGCAACTTGCTGAAAATATCGCCTATCAAAATGATATTCCGGTTCTTGTATCTAATCATGATACTTCTTATACAAGAAGCTTATATAAAAAAGCACGCCATCTTTATCGGGCCGAAATGCGTCGTTCGATTAGCTGCGCTGGTGAAGGGCGAAAAAAAATTGACGAGATTTTAGCACTATATCAAAAATCTTAAACGACAGGGATGAGCTTTTAGCACAAGAGGTTTTATCATGAAAGAATTTATTATAGCACCATCAATATTATCTGCTGACTTTGCTCGCCTTGGTGAGGATACTCAAAAAGTACTTGATGCAGGAGCAGATGTTGTCCATTTTGATGTAATGGACAATCACTTTGTTCCCAATCTTACCATGGGCAGTATGTTTTGTAAGGCACTGCGCGATTTTGGTATAACAGCACCGATAGATGTCCATTTAATGGTTACCCCAGTTGAGGAGCTGATTATTTCATTTGCTAAAGCAGGTGCAACGAATATTTCTATTCATCCTGAAGCGACCATCCACTTAGATCGTTCTTTACAATTAATCAAAGATCATGGCTGCACAGCGGGTATTGTGCTTAATCCTGCTACACCTTTAAGCTACTTAGATTATGTGATGGATAAAGTCGATATTATTTTAGTAATGGGCGTAAATCCTGGTTTTGGTGGACAATCATTTATTCCATCAACATTGAAAAAACTACAACAAGTAAGAGAGCGTATTAATCAATCTAAACAAAATATTCGTTTAGAAATTGATGGTGGTGTAAAAGTTGATAACATTGCCGAAATTGCTAAAGCTGGTGCAGATATGTTTGTTGCAGGTTCAGCAATATTTAGTCAACCAGATTATAAAACAGTGATTGATGCAATGCGTAAAGCGCTATCAGGAGTAACTCATGCCTAAACTCGACGATATTCAAGCCATCGCCTTTGATCTGGATGGAACACTAGTGGATAGTGTTCCTGGACTTGCGCTTGCAGCCCAGCATATGCTTGCCGATTTAAAATTAAATACGATAACCAATAAGCAAGTAAAAAACTTTGTAGGTAATGGCATTGATGTGATGTTAGAACGCATATTTAAAGCTATCAATGTCCAACCTTCTAATGAAATGTTTTCACAAGCCAAGGCACTCTTTAATCGACATTATGATAAGGTTATGGATGTAGAAACTAAGTTATTTCCACACGTCAAACAAACCTTAAAAGCATTACATGACAACCACTATCCACTTGCTTTAGTCACCAATAAACCTGCACAATTTTTGCCTGATTTACTGACTTCTTTAGGAATAAAAGAATACTTTTCGTTAGTCTTAGGTGGTGGTGATGTGATCAAATTAAAACCTCATCCAGCTGGACTTTATCAAGTGATGGCGGCCTTCGGTCTATTTAGTGATCAATTATTATTTGTGGGTGATTCTCAAAATGACATTATGGCAGCTAAAAACGCACATTGCCCTACTGTAGCATTGAGCTATGGTTATAATTATGGAATATCGATTGCAACAAGTGATCCCGATTTCTTATTTGATGATTTTAAAGATATATTAACGTTATTACCTCATCCCAAAGCTGATGCAAAAAAATAATTAGCAAAAAACAGAGCATAAATAAATTAGGAATAAATTATGAGTAAACCGATTGTATTTAGTGGTGCACAACCTTCAGGAGAACTAACACTTGGCAACTATTTAGGTGCTTTAAAAAATTGGGTTGCGCTACAAAACGAATATGACTGCATTTACTGTATTGTCAATCAACATGCGATAACCGTAAGACAAGATCCACAAAAATTACGCAAAGCAACGCTAGATACAATGGCATTATATTTGGCATGCGGTATCGATCCACAAAAAAGCACTATATTTGTACAATCTCATGTTCCTGCCCATGCAGAATTAGGTTGGGCGTTAAACTGCTATACCTATTTTGGTGAACTTAGCCGCATGACGCAATTTAAGGATAAATCATCACGTCATTCAGAAAACATTAATGCTGGTCTATTTGATTATCCTGTGCTTATGGCTGCTGATATTTTGCTATATCAAGCCAATTTAGTACCGGTTGGCGATGATCAAAAACAACACCTTGAGCTAACACGTGATATTGCTATGCGATTTAATGCACTTTATGGTGATGTTTTTACTGTACCAGAGCCATTTATTGCTAAAGTTGGTGCAAGAGTGATGTCATTACAAGAACCAACTAAAAAAATGTCTAAATCTGATGAAAACCGCAATAACGTGATCGGTCTACTTGAAAATCCAAAAGATGTGGAGAAAAAGATCAAACGAGCGATGACCGATTCTGACGAACCACCAGTAGTTCGCTATGACTTAAAAAATAAAGTCGGCGTTTCTAATTTATTAGATATTTTAACTGGCGTTACAGGTAAACCGATAGCAGAGCTTGAAAAAGAGTTTGAAGGAAAGATGTATGGTCATTTGAAAACGGAAGTAGCAACGCAAGTGATCGATATGTTAACAACATTACAAGCCCGTTATCATGAGTATCGCAACGATGAAAATTATCTATTTTCTATTATGCGTGAAGGCGCTGAAAAAGCGCGTGCTAAAGCCGAGCCGACATTGAAAAAAGTATACGATGTAATCGGTTTTGTTTAATAGCGAGTCGAATAAATAGCGCAAATTAAGGGTAAACTTAAACAATATTAATTGACATAAGTACGCTTGTCACAAGATAGCAAGCGTAGTAAAGTCATTTAACGATGATAGGTCTGTTATGAAAATTATTATTTTAGGTGCAGGACAAACCGGCAGTGCATTAGCTGAGTATCTGGTTACCGAAAAACAAAACGATGTTACTGTCGTTGATGAAGATCATGACAAACTGCAATCACTACAAGAACGCTTTGATTTACAAGTTATTTTAGGAAAATCTTCATACCCTCAGGTATTAGAAAGCGCCGGTGCCGAATCCGCTGATATGCTTGTTGCTGTAACCAATTCTGATGAAGTTAACATGATGGCCTGTCAAATTGGTCATGTCATGTTTAAAATACCGCAAAAAGTTGCACGTATTCGAGCGCCTGAATATAACGACGAAAAATATCCCTTCTTTAACAAAGATTGTATTAATATTGACCACATCATTGCACCCGAAAATTTAATCACTAATCATGTCAGCCGGTTAGTACAATATCCAGGCGCTTTACAATTTGCCTCTTTTTATGATAATCGTGTCTGTCTCGTTGCAGTCACTGCTTATTATGGCGGTGCATTAGTGGGCAGTGAATTATCTGAACTAAAAGAGCATTTACCGCATGTCGAAGCTCGAGTGGTTGCGATATATCGAAAAAATCGTTTTATTCGCCCAATCGGTTCAACCTTAATTGAAGCGGGTGATATGGTCTATTTTATTACCCCTCCGGTGAACATAAAAGCCGTAACAAGTGAATTACAACGCTTAGAAAAGCCCTATAAACGTATCATTATTAGTGGCGGAGGCGGTGTTGCTGTCGCTCTAGCCAAACGCTTAGAAAACGATTATCAAGTAAAGTTAATTGAACGTAATGCTCAACGAGCTGAGTTTATTGCTGAACAGTTGGTCAATACAACCGTATTACATGGCGAATCTTCAGACCAAGAACTACTCTCACAAGAACAGGTAGAATTAACCGATCTCTTTATCGCTGTCACCAGTGATGATGAATCTAATATTATGTCATCAATGCTGGCTAAACGAATGGGCGCTAAAAAAGTGATTGTACTGATTCAACGGCAAGCTTATCTTGAATTGATCAATGATAGTGTGATTGATATTGCTATTTCACCACAGCATGCCACAATCTCTGAGCTTTTAAGCCATGTAAGACAAACGGGTATCGTCAAAGTCGTTTCACTCAGACAAGGGGAATCCGAAATTATTGAAGTTGTGGCGAAAGGCAATAGTGATACATCAAAACTTGTCGGTAAAAATATCAATGGATTAAAATTACCTTCAGCTGCAACAATTGGTGCAGTAGTACGAGGTGAAGATGTGATTATTGTTAATACTGATTTAACTATTGAAGATAATGACCACTTAATCATCTTTTTACCTGATAGAAAAGCCATTACCGATATTGAAAGATTATTACAATAATCTTGTTTAAAACTTATACTCAGTTCATAATACACAAATTGTTTTGACTCGGGGTGTTTTTTGTTTGATACAAAAAACTGAGATTTTACCCGTTGAACCTGATCTGGATTATACCAGCGTAGGGAAGTCTAGCCGTTAACCTTCTGATTGGCAAATTCTTCCTAACCTGTTATAAGTTGTATTAATCGTTAAGGAAAGAATATGTCAGAGATAAAAACCTTTCAGGCTGAGCACGCCACACCATTTATTCACCTTGTTAAGCAGCAACGCCCATTAGTACATTGCATCACCAATGAAGTCGTGCAAAATTTTACTGCCAATATCTTATTGGCGATTGGTGCATCGCCAGCGATGATTATTGCCAAACAAGAAGTAAAACCATTTGTCGATATTGCCAATAGCTTATTAATCAATATTGGAACACTACATAGCAATATTGCTGAAAGTATGCTGTTAGCAGCCGAACAAGCCCAACAAAGCCGAACACGCTGGGTGCTTGATCCGGTTGCCGTTGGACCTGCCCTAGCTTACCGCACTGATATCGCTCAACAACTGTTAAACTATCAACCGACAGTGATTCGTGGTAATGCCTCTGAAATTTTAGCGCTAAATGGCGAACATTCATGTTCTAAAGGTACCGATAGCCAAGATTCGACAACGGTTGCATTAACAGCAGCTCAACAATTGGCTCGTCGTTATCAAACCATTGTCGCCATGACAGGCGATATTGACTATATCACTGACGGTGAGAACACCTATCGCATTGCGGGTGGAGATATTGCATTAACTTATGTCACCGGTACAGGTTGTTCATTATCCGCGATGGTTGCTGCGTTTATTGCTTGTGGTGCTGATAGTTTAGCTGCCACAGCCAGTGCTTGTTATATGATGAAAAAAGCTGGCGAGCGAGCCAATAAACAGAAAGGACTAGGCAGTTTTGCTGTGTCGCTTATCGATCAGCTTTCACTTTTTGTTGATGGTTCAAAATAAGGCAAGCAGATGAAAAAACAACTCGATTTAACCCTCTATTTAGTGCTCGATCCGCAATTGTGTGGCGGTATTCAAGGTATGCTTAATACCACCAAAATTGCCATCGAAAATGGTGTAACTACCGTACAATTAAGATCAGAACAAGAACTATCAGGTAAAGATTGGTATCACGCGGCTATGCAACTCAAACATCTTTTAAAAGACACGCCAGTACCGCTACTTATTAATGATCATGTCGATATCGCATTAGCAATAGACGCTGACGGCGTACATATTGGACAGCGTGATCTACCTGTTGCCGTCACGCGTCAATTAATCGGTGCAAATAAATGGCTCGGCTTTTCTGTTAGTAATCAACAACAACTTGATGCCGTTGAATGGAAATTGGTTGATTATTTGGGTATCGGGCCAATCTTCCCAACTTCAACCAAAAAAGATGCAGCTTCCGCCATAGGTACTGCACAATTAGCTGAACTGGTGAAACTCAAACAGTGTCCTGCGGTTGCCATTGGCGGAATTGGTTTATCCAATGTCATTGAGGTCATAAAAACTGGTATTGAAGGTGTCGCAGTAGTATCCGCTATTTGTGGTCAAGCAGATATTGCTAATGCCAGTCAATCGCTACTGACCAAAATTCAACAAGCAAGATAGGAAATCAAAGAATGACAACAGTTGCATTAACCATTGCCGGCTCCGATCCTAGCGGTGGCGCTGGTATACAAGCAGATTTAAAAACCTTTTCAGCGTTAGGTACTTATGGCATGTCAGTGATCACCGCATTAACCGCACAAAGCACGCAAGGCGTCGATGCTGTTTTACCTGTCTCGCCTGAATTTGTAGAAGCCCAATTTAATACTCTGTATCAGGATATCAACATTAATAGTGTAAAAATGGGTATGTTAATGAATAAAGAGATTGTGACAGTGGTTCATCATCTCTTAAAAAAACATCCGATTGCCAACATCGTACTTGATACTGTCATGGTGGCTAAAGGTGGTCATCCGCTACTGAAATCCGATGCGGTGAATGCAATCCGTGAATTACTCTTACCATTAGCCACCGTTATCACTCCGAATCTACCAGAAGCTGCTGCCCTGCTCGATTGTCAAGAAGCCAAAAATGAGGACGAAATGCAGGCACAAGGACATGCCTTGCTAAAATTAGGTTGTAAAGCGGTATTAATCAAAGGTGGGCATTTACTTAGTCAAGAAAGCCCAGATTATTTAATTACTCCAAGCCAAACAATTAGAATGGTATCGCCTCGTATCCAAACTAAAAATACGCATGGTACTGGGTGCACATTATCAGCTGCAATTACCGCATTATTACCGCAAAACAGTTTGCCAGATGCCATTCAACAAGCAAAGAACTACTTACAAGGTGCAATTAGTCATGCCGATGATTTATCGATTGGCAAAGGAATTGGTCCAACCCACCATTTTTATCAATGGTGGTAAAAGCTAGCGAGCAAAATAATGGATTGCTTGATGTTTGATTACCCATTATTAGGGAATATCATGGCAGTTGGTGAATTGAACGGGTGTGGGATTGCCAAGCTTTGCAATCCCACATAGGATTATTTAACATCTTCGGGTTTATTTGTACTGCAATAAAGTGTATTTTCATGAGATACGTTATTGCCGTATTTATCCTGAGAATAAAAAATCCAACAGCTTTTCATCGATGAGTCAATTTTTTGCACCAATTTAACCCTACTTCCAGAGTAGTCACAACGAACATAAAAGTTCTCATTAGGTTTAAATTGTTCAACCGCCCAGATAAACTGATATTTTTTAACGCCATTCTTTTTACTTAGCAAACGTTGATGGGGTCTTTGTATCATCGACGGATCGTCTAGATAAACATTGATACCCCAAAAGTCCTGTGAAAGGATAGTCTTATCGATATCAGAAGCATCACCATATTTGCTCTTACCAATCAGGTCCCAACCTTCTGGCATGTTTACCATTTTTTCTCGAACATCGATCGATTTTGGACAATCAATTTGGTAAGCATTGACGGTAAAAACCATTGCAAACCCAACAATGATTGTAACGATCGCATTTAACGTTTTTCCTTGCATATTGTTCATCCTTTTACTTTTTGTAGGTTAATAACTTATTGAAATATTAAACATTTCCTGTAATTATGGCAAAAATATCGACTTAGTCAAGTAGATTTAATCACTGATCACTGCACGTAGCATTATCATGATTTTCGGTTGCCTTTTATTGAGATTGCTTTAAGTGAAATCCATTGCAACCATGAATAGTCAACAAGGATATAGTGGAAAACAAAAAAGAAACTTTAGCTAAAGTCCCCTTTAAATTTAGCATAATATTTTGCCACCCTTTACACAGCAAAATCACCCGATATGTATCTGCTTATTAAACAAATTAAAAATTAATATGAAATGCCCACAAATTCATAACCAGCTTCATTGACAGCTGCAATTGCCAATTCTTGTGAAATGCTACCACCCTCAATATCAACTTCATGTTTGGTTAAATCAACCGTCACCTTAGCTTTGGGATCGATATCATTAATCGCCTTAGTAATTGCTTTAACACAATGCTGACAACTCATATTATCGACTATTAATTTCATGATAGACCTCTCTAATCAATCTGATAAAATCTATTATTAAATAAAAATTCATTTAACATCATTTAAACGTTACACAAAGAACCATTCTTTTAAATAATTGTTTTCGGTTGTACCTATATAGCATTATATATAACTAATTTTTAATAAATTCAAGCTGAGTTTTATTAATAACTTTGTATAGCTAAAGAAGGCAATATTTTTTATGATTTAATGTAACTTTGCAAAGGAAAGAACATAATCAATATTTTGCTCTAGAGTCATAGTTTTACCACGAATACAATGAGAGTAACGTTCATTCCCAAATTTTTTACTTTTGGTCTATTTGTTGTTTTACCTTCAGTATATAGATAACCAAAATTAGGTTTTATTACATCAAAATTGATAATACTAAAATGATACCAACTATCATAATCCCCTACAAGCATAACCCTTGCCCTTGGTTCATTAGCACTTGGCTCTACATATTGGATAACTTTTTTATAGTCCATAAGGCTACAACCAGTTAATTAAGTTAGTATAATTAAAAGAAAAATTTGACTAAATAGTTTTTCATAAATCATCCAACTTATACAGTAATCGCATTACACGCATACTAGATTATTTCTATTCTATATAAAGTTATTATAATTACGTTTCTTCTAGTTAGAATCTAATGTTAATACAACAAACTATCCTTGTTATATTGATAATATTCACCTCTTTTGAGCATTAAATCTTATATTTCAAATACAGCTCAGTTTAATTTATACAGTGAAAATTATGGCAATAATTAGAATAATTATCGATTTATGTTATTTTCCAATACAAAACGAACTAAATATCCGTCCAAGTAAATCATCCGAAGTAAATTGACCCGTTATTTCACTTAAGGCTTCTTGTGCTAACCTTAATTCTTCAGCTAATAGTTCACCTGCATGAAATGTCGTTAGTTGGTACTTACCGTTATTTAAATGTTCAGCGGCTTTTTCTAGTGCCTGTAAATGGCGACGACGGGCTAAAAATCCACTTTCTGTGCTACTGGTATAGCCCATGGCTTGTTTAAGATGTTCACGTAATAGTTCAATACCCTCACCTGTCCGTGCAGAAAGTTGAATCAGTGAGTAGCCATTTACTTCACTAAGACCAAGTTGTTCACCCGTAAGATCAGCTTTATTACGGATAACTGTCATCGGTATATTCTTAGGTAAACGTTCAATAAACTCAGGCCATAATTTTTCTGGGTTGGTTTCGGTTGTCGTAGTACTATCAACCATAAATAGTACGCGATCAGCTTGGTTTATTTCTTGCCAAGCCCGTTCAATACCAATACGTTCGACTTCGTCACTGGCTTCACGTAACCCTGCTGTGTCAATAATATGCAATGGCATGCCATCAATATGGATATGTTCACGTAATACATCACGGGTAGTGCCGGCGATATCAGTAACAATAGCCGCATCGCGCCCTGCTAATGCATTAAGTAAGCTCGATTTACCGGCATTGGGACGCCCTGCTATGACGACTTTCATGCCATCACGTAATAACGAACCTTGCTTCGCCTCTTGTCTGACTTCATTTAAGCGAATAATCACTTCATTAAGCTGAGTTTCAATTTTGCCATCAGATAAAAAGTCAATTTCTTCTTCAGGAAAATCGATGGCAGCTTCAGTAAAAATCCTTAAATGAATTAACGATTCAACCAATGCATTAACTTTTTGTGAAAATACCCCTTGTAATGATGAAATTGCCGATTTTGCAGCTTGCTCAGAACTGGCATCAATCAAATCGGCTATCGCTTCCGCTTGTGCCAGATCCAATTTATCATTCATAAAAGCACGTTCGGAAAATTCACCAGGTCTTGCTATACGCACGTCAGCAATTTCTAAAATACGTTTCAACAGTAGATCTAAAATAACGGGTCCACCGTGGCCTTGAAGTTCAAGTACATCTTCACCAGTAAATGAATGTGGATTGGGGAAGAATAAAGCAATGCCTTCATCTAACGTTGTCCCGTCAGAAGCTAAAAAAGGTAGATAGTGCGCATATCGTGGCTTAGGTAAAATGCCTAAAACTGCTTTGGCAACCTCTTGAGCTTTAGGGCCAGAAATACGTAATATGCCAACACCACCACGACCAGGTGGTGTTGCTTGTGCAACAATTGTATCTGATTTCATATTTGTATTTTTTCTAAAAAAATTAAAAAGCAATGTGTTCATCATACCATGTACACATTGCAAATACAGTATTTGTCGAGTGTTTACCGTTAACAAACTAGCAAACTCATTGTTTGGTAATCAACAAATTATTGATAAATTAATTAGTTCGGGAGTATGCAGCATTACCATTTTTTATGGTTGTGACTGTCTTGGATCGTTGGGATGATCGAAGAGCCATGAATTAAGTAATGCCAGTGGTTCTCGCACAAACGCCACATATTTATCAACATTATCAAAACTCAAAGCAGCAGATAACCCCGACACATCCTCAATTCCTGAACGTTTTGCTAACATAATTGAACGCAGTATATGAAAATCATTTGTAACAACGACAGTTTTGCCTGGTGGTAAAATCTTCATCACATTAACAAACTGTTCGGCGGTACGCATGGATTTATCTTCAATGTAGATTCTTGGTAAATCGATCCCTTTACTAATTAAGTAATGTGCCATAACACTTGCTTCGGTCGCTGATTCATCTTTACCCTGACCACCACACACCACAACTTTGGTTTCAGGATTTTCGTTTAAGTAAGTAATAGCGACATCTAAACGTGCCTGTAGAGTCGGTGGTGCCTCCGCAGGATTACCGACCACTTGTGAGCCTAATATTATCAAATTGTCAGCATGACTTGCTGGTTTTTGCTGTGCATAGTAAAAAATAACAATATTGCAAATAATAAAATAAGCAACAACGATAATTACACAGTATTTTAAAAGTTTTAAGATACCCATTTAAATTAATACCCTCTTTTATGACAATTTTGAAAATGATCGTTCACTAATCCCATTGACTGCATAAAAGCATAGCAGATCGTCGAACCAACAAATGAAAAACCTCGTTTTTTAAGAGCTTTAGACATTTTATCCGATATATCAGTAGTAATAGGGACTTCACTTTTATCTTTAAAATGATTAATGATTGGTTTGCCACCCACAAATGACCAAATAAATTGTGAAAAATCTTCACCGTTATTTTGCATTGCAAGATAAGCTTTGGCATTTTTTATAATACTATTAAGTTTTAATTTATTTCGAATTAATCCCTTATTGGTAAGTAATTTATCGATATCTTGCGCTGTTAGTTGAATAATCTTTTTAGGATCAAAATTAAAAAAACAGCGACGATATTCATCACGTTTTTTTAGTACGGTAATCCAAGATAAGCCTGCTTGCTGACCTTCCAAACAAATTTTTTCAAATAATTTAAGACTATCGTATTGTGCAATACCCCACTCATTATCATGATAGTCAATATACAACGGATCATTTGAAACCCAACTACAACGTGTTATTTCATTATTTTTCATTAAGTTATTACCTAATAAATGAATTTTTTTAATATTCATTTAAAAAAACATTATACATAATTTAGCTATAGTAAATTATAAATCAAATAGTCGGTTTTATAACATCCATTAAATTTTTTTATGATAAAAAAAAACACATTTTTTTGTGGCAAAATGAGCGCTTTATATTTAGTTTTAATCAAAAATAAGTATGTTTCTTTATTATCTATCTTAATTTAACAATAATTATAAGGTCTTTTCATGAGTCAATCTGAAATCAATGCGCAGTGGCAACCTAATGCCCGGCCATTAAACAGTAAAGATTTAAAAACATTAGTCTTATCCTCTTTAGGAGGAACGTTAGAATTTTATGACTTTGTTATCTACGCGCTATATATTGATACCATTGTCAAACCGCTATTTTTACCTCACACTTTATCGCCATTGACTTTAGATCTTTTTGCGTGGGGTATCTTCGCTGCTGGTTATTTGGTAAGGCCAGTTGGAGGCATTATTATGGCTCACTTTGGCGATAAAGTAGGACGTAAAAAAATGTTCACTTTAAGTGTGGCAATGATGGCGTTACCGACATTTATCATTGGTGTTTTACCTACTTATGAAATGATAGGTATTTTTGCACCATTATTGCTATTAGTGATGCGTATGCTGCAAGGCGCAGCTATTGGTGGTGAAATGCCAGGTGCATGGGTGTTTATTGCCGAACATGTGCCAAAACAGCGCTATGGTTTAGGTGTCGGCACATTAACATCAGGCATTACTGGTGGAATTATGCTTGGCTTTATTGTAACAATTATTATTGATCTTTATTTTACCAAAGAAAATATTTTAGATTATGCTTGGCGTATTCCATTTATTATTGGTGGTATTTTTGGTGTGATCTCAGTTTATTTACGTCGATTCCTATCAGAAACACCAATTTTTAAAGAATTAGCTGCCCGTAAGGCTATCGAAAAAAATATTCCTGTGGTTACAGTACTACAAAAACATAAAACTGCATGTATTATTGTAGCTTTATTAACTTGGTCATTATCCACTGCAATCATGGTCGGTATTTTAATTACACCTGGTCGTATTGTTGGAGGAATGTATCACTTTGCCAATCTTGATTGGCGTATCGGTGGTTGTATTGCGGCATTAACTTTAACCATAGGCTGTGTCATTTCTGGTTGGTTAGATGATAAATTAGGCACTACAAAAACGGTAGTTATTACGTGGGGTGGTCTTGCTATTGCAAGCATCTATTTTTATAGTTCATTAACTCCAGATATGTCATTAACTAAACTGTATTGGAATTGGGCAATATTTGGTCTGTTTATTGGTTCTATTGCCATGACGCCAATTATTGGTACCAGAACATTTCCACCAGCTATTCGCTATTCAGGCTTATCATTTTCTTATAATTTAGCGTATGCACTATTTAGTGCTTTTACACCTACATTAACCATTTATTTATTAAGTCCTGACCATTTATTAGGTAAATATAGCTATTTAGGTGCGGGAATTTACATCTCATTTGTTGCGCTAATTGCTGTTGCTGTTGGTTTTTATCCTCTGGCTAAAAACGGCTGGCAAAACGAAGCGGATCATTAATCATTTTAGTAAAAAAAGCAGATCAAATAGATCTGCTTTTTCATTAAGTTGTCACTTTAGAATTTGAATATTATCATCGCATTGTTACAAATTCTTCAGCCGCTGTTGGATGAATAGCGACAGTATTATCAAAATCTTTTTTGGTTGCACCCATTTTAAGCGCCACAGCAAAACCTTGCAGCATTTCGTCCATACCATAACCCATGCCATGGATTCCGACAATTTTTTCGTCTTTACCAACACACACTAACTTCATTCGACATGGTTGACGATGCGTTGTGACCGCAGTATACATTGCAGTAAAAGTTGAGGTGTATACTTTTACATTTTGCTCACCAAATTGTGCAATTGCTTCAGGTTCAGTTAAACCAACCGTACCGATTGCTGGATGAGTAAATACAACTGTTGGAATGTTAGTATAGTCTAAATGCTCATCCACTTTATTATTAAATAATCGTTCAGATAAGCGTCGTCCAGCTGCCACGGCAACAGGTGTTAGAGCGATAGCACCTGTATCATCACCAACAGAATAAATACCAGGAACATTGGTATTTTGATATTTATCGACCACAACAAAGCCATTATCATTAGTTTTTACCCCTGCTGCGGATAAGTTTAGATCGTTGGTTGCTGGTTCTCGGCCAATTGCCCAAATCACACAATCAACAGTATAACTTTCGCCATTTTCTAACGTTAATATTAATGAATTATCACTATTTTTAGTAACAGACTGAGGAATAGCAAAAGTATGCAAAGTTTGGCCTTCTGTCTTAATAACCTCCATTAATGTCTCAACAATAAGTGGATCAAAAGAACGTAATGGTGTCGCTTTACGAATAAATTGATGAGTTTGTGCGCCTAATGAATGTAATACACTGGCAATTTCACAAGCTATATAACCCGCTCCAACAACTGCAACACGCTTTGGTAATGCTTTCAATGCAAAAAAACCATCAGAAGTAATACCATACTGCGCACCAGGAATGTTAGGTATAGTTGGTTTACCACCAACTGCAATTAAAATATGATCCGCGCTATAACATTCACCATTTACTTCAACGGTATGTGAATCAATAAATTTAGCATATCCTTGAATCACATCTACCTTATTTTTACGTAGCACGTTATCATAAGATTGATGAATACGATCAATATAAGCACTTCTACTCTCAATTAATTTATCCCAATTAAATTGATTTATCGTTGTATCAAATCCATAATCTGGACCATAATGTTTTATTGCTTCGGCAATTTGCGCACCATACCACATCACCTTTTTAGGTACACAACCAACATTTACACAGGTACCACCTAATAATTTTGCTTCAATAATTGCACATTTTTTTCCGTATGACGCCGCTCTGTTAACTGACGCAATACCACCACTACCACCACCGATGGCAATATAATCATAATGTTTCGTCATTCAATATCCTTAATACTCGTTGTCTTCATTTAACTATAGCTTTGCACAAACGAGATAATAAAAAAAGTATTAAATTTAAAATTTAATGATAGTTATTAACGATTAATTACGCGACCAAGATTTGTATTTCCTAGTAACTTCAAAAGTAAAAAAGGATAATTTAAATAATTAAATTAATACTATTATGTAATAACAATGTCTATTGATCTGATTTTTAATCAAAAAATTCAATGGGGATTACAGAGATATTAACCAAATATAGCTATTTTATTGATATTAACTGCTGCGATATTAGGTGGTTAAGCTAACACTCAATAGTAATAGCTAAACTTAATTCTAACAATGATAATTTTACTTGTTATCCAAAATGTTTAGTGGTCGCACTAACCATATACATTATTACACATCATATAATGATTCTAGTTAGCACAAACTTATTAGTAGCAGTTGAAACGATTAACGCTGGTGTTATATTAATTAAAGCGTAAAAAAAATTTTTACAGCTAATAAGACTACCTGCTTAACTCAAGTAGTCTTATTAATAAAATGATATTTAACGACTTTTAATCTTGTTAATAATATTTGTCGTTGAACAACCATCTTCAAAATTAAGTACTTTGACAATGCCGCCAGCATCAATCACCTCTTTACCCCCAGCAATATCCTCTGGTTTATAGTCACCGCCTTTAACTAATACATCAGGTAATATATTAGCGATCAGTCGTTGCGGTGTTTGTTCGTCAAATGGTACCACCCAATCAACTGAATCAAGCGCACCTAAGACAATCATACGTTGCATAAGTGGGTTAATCGGTCTTGATTCACCTTTTAATTGTTTTACCGATGCATCGCTATTAACCGCTACAATCAAGCGATCTCCCAATTTTCGAGCATTGGCTAGATAGGAAACATGACCGGCATGTAAAATATCAAAACAGCCATTAGTCATGACAATTTTTTCACCGCGTTGTCTCGCTTTTTTAACTTCTTCTTTTAGTTCATCCTCAGTCATAACACCAAAACCATTATCTTTTCGAGCGCGAATAGCATTTTCCAGCTCGACTTGTGATACTGTAGAGGTACCTAATTTACCGACTACTACCCCCGCAGCCGCATTGGCTAAATAACAGCTATCTTCGAGCGATTGACCTGATGCTAAAGCCGCTGCTAATGTGGCTATCACAGTATCGCCAGCACCAGTGACATCAAAAACTTCTTTAGCTTGGGTCGGTAAATGATAAGTTGGTTTGTCTAACTGTAATAGTGTCATGCCTTTTTCACTACGCGTAACAAGTAGTGCTTTTAGTTGATATTTTTTGATAAGTGCAAGCCCTTTTTCGACAATTTCTTGCTCACTATCACAGTGCCCTACCACTGCTTCAAATTCTGACATATTTGGCGTCAGTAACGTTGCGCCGCGGTAACGCTCAAAGTCAGTTCCTTTAGGATCAACCAAAATAGGAACATTAGCCTGATTAGCAAGATCAATCATCTTTTGTACTGATGATAAAGCACCTTTTGCATAATCAGATAAAACTAATACTTTATGTGTAGTTAATGCAGTTTGTATACGCTCTAAAATTGGGCTAGCATCAACTTTATCAAATCCTTCTTCAAAATCGATTCGAATCAATTGTTGATTTCGCGAAAGTACTCTTAGTTTAGTTATGGTTGGATGAGTAGAAACAGCAACAAAATCACAATGAACATGATGTTTGCTTAATTCTTCATCTAAAATTTTAGCGGCTTCATCAATACCTGTTAAGCCAATTAAACGAACATTACCACTTAATGAAGTAATATTCATTGCTACATTGGCAGCGCCACCTGGCCGCTCTTCTAATGCATCAATTTTAACCACAGGTACAGGCGCTTCAGGCGATATACGATTGGTTCCACCATACCAATAGCGATCTAACATGATATCACCAACAACTAATACATTGGCTTGACTAAAATCAGGTAATGAAGTTTTCATTATCAATAATTATCCTTTACTTATCATTTATATTTTTATATAACGACTTATTCAGTTTTATTTGATTCACTATCATCTTCATCGTCTTTGATATCTGTGGTTCTTGGGCGATAAAACCTCGCAAAAAAAGTACCAATTTCAAACAATAAACAGATAGGAATCGCTAAAAGAATTTGTGAAAATACATCAGGTGGGGTCACAAACATAGCGACAGCAAATACACCAACAATAATATATGGGCGTTTTTTTCTTAAATTTTTGGGTGTGGTAACACCTGTCCAACAGAGCAATATAATGGCTACAGGCACTTCAAAAGCAAAACCAAATACAATAAAAAGTGTCATGACAAAATCAAGATACTTCGTAATATCGGTATTAATCGCAACATCAACTGGTGCAGTGTGAATAAAAAAGTAAAATGCTAATGGAAACACCACAAAATAAGCAAAAGCGATCCCCATATAAAAAAGTACAGTACTTGATACTATCAGTGGCATAACCAAACGTTTTTCATGCTGATAGAGGGCAGGAGCAATAAATCCCCAAATTTGGTAAAGTACATAAGGAATCGAAATAAAAATAGCGACTATAGCGGTGAGTTTAATTGGGGTAAAAAAAGGAGCCGCGATATCGGTCGCAATCATACTGCTGCCTTGCGGTAATTGGCTAATTAAAGGATTTGCTACAATATGATAAATATCATTTGAGAAATAGAGTAAACAAATTAATACCAGTAAAATACAGATAATACAGCGTAAAAGTCGAGTCCGAAGCTCGATAAGATGTCCAATTAACGGTTGTGTAGCGTCTTCTGTCATGATTTATCTTTATCAGAATGAGTTGGAGTATCAATGTGAGCGGCTGAATCAATTTCTTTTTGTAATGATTCGGTAACGCGTTTTAAATCGTCAATTGACGCTTGAATCTCGGGAGTGAGCGTTTTTAAGCCACTTTGTTCAGCTTTTTTTAAACTATTTTGTAACTCTTGTAATTTAAGTTCTTTATTTAACTCTAATTGTACAGTCGCTGACATGCGACGAAGTACTTTGATCCAGCCAGCAACGGTTTTAATTGCCACAGGCAAGCGCTCGGGACCTAATACAACCAGCCCAAGAATCATCACTAATAGTAATTGCCCAAAGCTAATATCAAACACAGGCTACTCTTTTTTATTAGTATTATTATCGGAAGAATCAAGATTTCCAACTTGTTGTGAATCATTACGATCTTGTTTGTCATCATCGTCATTCATCGCTTTTTTAAAGCCTTTGATAGACGCACCAAGATCCGATCCTAATGAACGTAATTTTTTAGTTCCAAATAATAATACAACAACAGCAATCAATATTAATAGTTGGGGTAAACTTGGCATCATGATAACTTTCTCCAACAAGCTTAGGTAAACAAATTATACACTTAATTTATAAGATTTTAAAATAACATGCTAATGAATGATCAGCGCCATTATACATAATAGACTGATAACAACCGTGAATCCCAAGAGATAAGATTCGCGCTTTTTACTCTGTTTTATCTCTTGCTGGATTTGTGTTAATTGTTGACTCAACTGCTTTGTCATGCGCCCATTATCATTTAGTCTAACAGGTAATTCAGGCAAAATTGTGCGCCACTGCGGTAATGCTGTCCAAAATTGTTGTAATATTTTTTTAGCGCTATACTTATCTTCATACCATTTTTCTAAAAATGGTTTAGCAGTTTGCCATAAATCAAGTTCGGGATAGAGCTGACGTCCTAATCCTTCTATGTAAAATAACGTTTTTTCAAGTAAAGTTAATTGAGGTTGTATATCCATATTAAATTGACGGGCAACTTGAAATAATTGTAGTAAAATTTGTGAAAAAGATATCGCTGACAATGGTTTAGCAAAAGCAGGCTCGCAAACATTGCGCATTGCCATTTCAAGAGCAGTTGCGTCAGTTGTTTCAGGCACCCAACCCGAAGCGATATAAGTTTCAGCGATTTTGCGATAATCCCGATTAAAAAAAGCAAGAAAGTTTTCAGCAAGATAACGTTGATCATCTTCACTTAACACACCGACAATAGCACAATCAATGCCGATGTATCTTGGATTTTGTACATCAGTAATATCAACAAAGATATTACCGGGATGCATATCTGCATGAAAAAAATTATCACGAAACACTTGGGTAAAAAAAGCTTGAACACCACGTTCAGCCAGTAATTTCATATTAACTTTTTGATGCTTGAGTTGTTCAATATCGGCTATTGGAACACCTCTAATTCGCTCTTCAACTAATATGTTTTTTCGACATAGATCTTGGTAGACATACGGTATATACAAAATATCACTATTGATGAAATTATCACGTAATCTAGCTGTATTGTAAGCTTCTTGCTGTAAGTCTAGCTCTTTTAATAAGGTACTTTCGTAATCGCGTACAATCTCTAAAGCACGTAATTTTTCGCCCGATTTAACGCGTTTAGTCAACTGATTAGCGGCCCAATACATTAGGTCAATATCGGAGCGAATGACCGGTAAAATATTTGGACGTAATACTTTTATTATTATCTCAGCTTGGCTGCGCTTTAATATCGCTGTATGCACTTGAGCAATGGATGCGGATGCTAGCGGTTTTTCATCAAAATTAGAAAAATAGTAATCTAGGGGTTGTTCTAATGCACTTTCAATTAGTTGTTTAGCAATTTTACCATCAAAAGGGTCGACTTGATCTTGTAATTTAGCCAGCGCATCTGCAATATGTATCGGCAAAACATCACGCCTAGTTGAAATCATCTGTCCAAATTTAATCCAAACTGGACCTAACTCTTGCAAAGCTTGACGTAGTCTTTCCCCTATTTCTTGGTGTTTTGCTTTGGGGCGGATCCAAAATAAACACTTTGACAAAAATTTAGGCCATCTTACTGAATGGTGTTTTGGCAATAATTCATCTAATCGATATGCACGAAATACTGCCAATATTTTATAAAGTCGAAAAAATGTCATAATCGTTGTCGCATGTCGCCTTAAAATTTAAAACCAGTATGCAAAGCCACAATACCGCCTGTCATATTGTGATATTTAACATCAACAAAACCGGCATCTTCCATCATTTTCTTTAATGTTTTTTGGTCGGGATGCATACGAATAGATTCAGCTAGATAACGATAACTATCGGCATCGTTCGCCACAACTTTACCCATTAATGGCAGCATCGTGAAAGAATACAAATCGTAAGCTTTATTTAGAATTTTGTATTGAGGTTTAGAAAACTCAAGAATAAGTAAACGACCACCTGGTTTTAATACCCGCCACATCGAACACAATGCTTTTTGTTTATCAGTAACATTACGCAGTCCAAACGATATGGTAATACAATCAAAATAGTTATCAGCAAAAGGCAGTTCTTCTGCATTCGCTTGTACATACTCTATATTTTTAAATAAGCCTTTGTCGCGTAACTTGTCTCGACCAACTTTTAGCATGGATTCATTAATATCAGCCAACACTACTAGCCCATCATCCCCCACTAGTTGAGAAAACTTAGCTGTTAGATCACCTGTTCCACCCGCTAAATCCAATACTTTTTGGCCCTTACGTACGCTACTATATTCAATGGTAACCTTCTTCCAGATACGATGAATACCAAATGACATAAGATCATTCATTACATCGTACTTATCAGCAACGGAATGAAATACTTCTGCAACTCGTTTGACTTTTTCTTGCTTTAGAACTTGTGTATAACCAAAATCAATTTTTTCTTGTTCTTTATTATCTTGTTTATCAGGGGATTGAGACATAAAAATTTACCTATCACATCGAGTTAGCTTATTTTAGCATAAGCCACTGTAAATGTGATGAACTAAATCAACAATGACTCAACCATTTTAGAAATAGCTTCAAAATTTTGTAACATCGTATTAGACGAATTAAGATCTTGTTGATGAATAACTAAATCGAAATGATAGCTCTGTTTCAATCCGTTTAAAACCTCATGTTCTTTTTGAAAGATTTGCGTATAGTATTGAGATAGTGTTTCGAAATCGATTGAAGTAAAAAGCACCTTATTACTCGTTTCAATCGCTTTTGATAACCGCTCCACATGTAACATTGCAATACGGATATAATCAGTTTCACTCAAATAACGCTGATTATAAGGGGTTGATATTTCACGTTCAATGTAATTAATATAACCATTTGTTACATATTGTGTGTTATAGATATTAGCTAATTGTAAAGAGAGCTCATTGAATTTTCCCTGTCCAATAATTGCTATTTTTTTGACAAAAAAAGGTTTAGCAGCTTTGGCAATAAAAGACCAATTTTGATATGGATTTTCACGAATTTGAGTCGCACTAATGTTAATAAAATCGCGATTAGCATCGACTAACACGACTGGACAATGAAAATATAATTCATGATTTTTAATGTCTTGCGGTTCACTGGTAAAAACCACAGTAGGTTCTATTTTATACTCAGTTAAAATCTGTTTTACCCGATCACTCCAATCTTGCCAACCATTTGGATAATATTCAATGTCAGATTCATCTAAAATATGTACATGAATATTATGGCGATCTTTAAACGTTTCTTGTAACCACGAAAAACGGTCACACACTTGCGGTTGTTTAGGTAGGCGACTGCTTGCAAAAAGTTGTTTATCACGATTTGCCTCACAGCCTAACATGATATGGAGTTCATCAACTTGTGTCATCGCTTTTTCAATTAGATAGATATGACCACAATGTAAAGGGTAAAATTTACCGAAAATCAAACCAACTTTATGTTTAGATACCATGACTATTACCAACGCATTGAAATCCTGCTAACAATGTACAGAAAATATTAACATTGTCTAATGAATTGATGCTATTTTAATGTTTTTGTAGCATTTTTGTTACTTTGACTATTCAACATAGTAAATAGTCAACAATAACATAAAATATTTTAATATTGCATTGAGGATAAAGTAATACCTGTTGCAACAGAGATATTAAGTGAAGGCATGTTATCATTCCCCTTCAAATGAACAACCACATCAGCACATTGTACTAATTTTATATTTATTTGTTGGAATATGACTAATACCGTTTTTTTATGAAACTCAACTTTTGCTAATTCTGTTGAGGCAATTGATTTTACCTGACAAGGTAATAAAACAATAATCTGATAACCATGCTGTTTGAATTGATCAAGTGAAACAATAAAATCATCGCTTTTTATTGATTCAACCGCTTCAATTCCCCCTTCTGCCACCCGCATAGCTGCGCCACTATCAAGTAAATTAGTTTGTCGTAGCATAACAGCATTTACTTTATAAAATGCAGCGCTACGAATTAATCCCCCCAAATTATGAGGATTATTTACATCATCAATCGCTAAAATACAATCTTGCTGTTTATCATGATATTTGTCTAAATAGTCAAACATAGTGATAGCAACACGTTTTTTAACAATCAAACAAACACCACCATGATGCGAAGTTTGAGTTATTTTGGCAATTTGCTCATTTGAAACAATATCGTAGCCTAAACGTTGTTTAACTAACCAATTAATTAAATCCCTAAATTGATAAGTCATTTCTTGCGTAATGAACAATTTTACAATTGCCGCGCGGCGGTGCTTAAAGACCGATTTACAACTGTTTTCACTATAAACTAAAGTTTCTTCTTTACGTTGACGATAGCCATCATAACCAAATGTAGGGCTTTGATCATTATCCCGTACTTTTTTGCGCCAAGGGGATTCATTTTCATCTTGTAAATCGTACGCAGATTTATTTACTTCAACAATAATACTTTGTTTGACAAAGTTCGTTTTAGGTTTGAACGTTTCAATTCGATCATTATTACGCTTATCTCTTCCTTTAGCGTTAAACTGAAAAGAATTATCTTTGCGCTTATCTTTATGCCCACTAATTTTTTCTTTATTGGTTCGAGAATGCTTTTTAGGCTCATTAGTTGTAGCGTAAAAAATAGCTGGTTTATTTTTTTCAGTATTATCGTTCATAGTTATCTCAAAATAATTGGTTATCGTGTACGAATGGTTGGCGCAATTTTATCTAAAACACCGTTGACAAATTTATGGCTATCTTCTGCTCCGAAAGTTTTAGTTAAATCGATAGCTTCATTAATAACAACCTTATAAGGCACATCGTGACGTTTCATTAATTCATAGAGTGCAATTCTCAATACGGCTAACTCAACTTGACCAAGCTCATCTACTGTTCTTTCTGTAAGATAAGGTGCCATTTTTTCATCTAACTCTGTAGTGTTTTTAGCAACACCATGAAGTAACTCTCGAAAATATTTCGTATCAACACCTTTCATATCTTGTTCAGTCATAAAACTTGTCTCAACATCAGCAAGATCATTTCTAGATATTTGCCAAGAGTAAATTGCTTGAACGGCGCATTCTCTTGCTCGACGACGAGGATTAACTAATGCCACTAAATTACTCCTTAATTGTTTTGATAACGTTAAGCATTTCTAGTGCAGTTAATGCAGCTTCAGCACCTTTATTACCTGCTTTAGTACCAGCACGTTCAACCGCTTGTTCTATGCTTTCAGTCGTTAAAATGCCAAAACCGACTGGAATTGAAAATTCTAAACTAGCACTTAATAGGCCAGAGCTTGACTCGCCTGCAACAAAATCAAAATGTGCAGTGCTTCCTCTAATTACTGTCCCCAAAGCCACAATAGCATCATATTTTTTAGATTGTGCAGCAACTTTTGCAGTAAGCGGAATTTCATAAGCGCCTGGTACCCAAATAACCGTAATATTTTTTTCATCAACTTGACCAATACGCGTTAACGCATCAACAGCACCGTTTACTAAACTTTCATTAATAAAATGATTAAAACGTGCCACAATTATAGCTACTTTAGCTTTTGGTGCAGCAACTTTACCTTTAACTGTTTGCATAGTGATTCCTTATCGTTCGATTATAAATGCAATTTCACTTTGATTAATTGTAGGTGAAAATATTTGCTGATTATATCATGATTTGAAGGCTTATCCTATCAGCAAATAACGCTACAACCTCGTTTTGATTAACAATTTATTGGAAAATAAATACAAAGATTTTATTTATTAGAACTTAAATAGTTTGAGTAATATAAAAAAATTTTAATTAAACAATTTTGTTAATTTTTTATGATTGATATCTACGCTAATAAATCAAATTTACTTCAACTTTTTTCACTATCTATCATTTTATTTTTATTACCCCTTGCAAGCAGTTTTGAACGCACTACAATGGTAGTAAGATTTTTCATTTATGAGGTAATTTAGATGTATATTGATGCTATTCGTGATGAACTCAACCAAGCACTAAATGTATTGGTAAATTTTGTTTCGGATGACGGCAATCTTCACAAAATCCAACAAGCAGCTGTGCTTATAGCTAACGCATTTAAACAAGGTGGTAAAGTTTTATCATGTGGCAATGGTGGTTCCCATTGTGATGCTATGCATTTTGCTGAAGAGTTAACCGGTCGTTACCGTGATAATCGTCCAGCTTATCCTGCAATAGCTATATCAGATGTTAGTCATATATCTTGTGTAGGCAATGATTTCGGATTTGATTCTATATTTTCACGTTATGTTGAAGGTGTTGGACAAAAAGGCGATGTATTATTAGGTATTTCAACTTCAGGGAATTCAGCTAATGTATTAAAAGCAATAGACGCAGCTAAACAAAAAGGGATGAAAATCATTACCTTAACCGGTAAAGACGGCGGTAAAATGAATGGACTGGCTGATGTCGATATTCGTGTACCACATTTTGGTTATGCTGACCGTGTACAAGAAATCCATATCAAAGTTATTCATATTTTAATTATGTTAATTGAAAAAGAGATGGCTTAAAATGTGTGAATTATTGGGTATGAGCGCAAACGTGCCAACTGATATTTGTTTTAGCTTCACGAGTTTGATTAAACGTGGCGGAGATAAAGGACCACATAAAGACGGTTGGGGTATTACCTTTTATGAAGGTAAAGGCTGCCGAACGTTTAAAGATCCTGAGCCTTGTAGCTATTCACCTATCGCTAAGATGGTACAGCAATACCCAATTAAATCTAAGGCTGTTATCGCCCATATTCGTCAAGCAAATCGTGGGGGGGTAGCGCTTGAAAACACGCACCCCTTTACCCGAGAATTGTGGGGTAAAAATTGGACTTTTGCCCACAATGGGCAATTAACTGATTACGAAAAGCTGGATATGGGAATTTTTCAACCTGTTGGATTAACCGACAGTGAATATGCTTTTTGTTACTTAATTAATCAGTTACATAAAAAATATCCAAAACAACCCACTGATGATATTGAGCTTTTTACTTATATCCAACAATGTGCACTTGAACTTAATCAACTTGGCATATTTAATATGCTACTTTCTAATGGACAATATGTTTTTGCTTATTGTTCAACTAATTTACATTGGATTACGCGCAAAGCACCTTTTGGCAAAGCAAAGTTAATTGATGAAGATGTTGAAATCGATTTTCAAAAGCATACTACACCAAATGATATTGTTACTATTATTTCAACTATGCCGTTAACTTCAAATGAAACTTGGCATAAATTAAACACTGGTGAAGCAATTTTATTTAAATATGGTGAGATTAATCAATTTTTTTCATCTTGACTAAATTAAAAGGTGGTTCATCTTTAAATAGATATTGTAAATAACCTAACGTTAATAATCCAATTAACGTTAAAATAATCCACGGCAAATGCGGAAAACCCATCTTGATTGCAATTTCATAAAGCCATCCAGCACCGGTATAACCAATAAATCCGCCTAAAGCAAGCCCTAATCGACTAAATCCCATATAACTACCTTTGGCTTTTGGATTAGTTAACACCGTTGCTAAAGTTTCTCTAGCCGGCTCTGCAATAATTGCACCAAGGTAAAAAAGCGCTATGAGAGATAGCAAAATAGATAATTGGGATGTAAATCCAATTATTATAAAGGCAACCGACATCAAAAGTAATCCAAACTTAAGGCGTTGATCTAATCTAAAATGTTTTTCACTAAAACGGGCAAGAGGATAAAGCAGAATTAGTGAAATAGTTGCTTCAATCACGTACATCCATTTCACATAGCTTGAACTTCCTGAAATATTGGTAATAGTTAGCGGTAGCATCAACATGACTTGTACCCCAAGCACATAATAACCCGTTAGTGTTAAGACATAACGTGTAAATTTTTTATCTTTAAGCACCATTTTCATACCATTGACAATGGGAGCTTTACCAATAGCAATATGATAAGCAGGCAAAAAGAAAAGGTTGAAAAGACCACATAAGAAAAAAATAAATGCGCCACACCAACAAACTAAATGAAAATCATAATCAATCAAAATACCACCAATAAGTGCACCAATCACTGCACCGGCATTATCTTGTATCATTAACAGCGAAATAAACTTACCGCGCTCATGTGGGCGGGTAAACTTGATGGTCAGTCCCATACGTGGTGGATCAAACAGTAATCCACCTAAAGCAGAAAGTAAGCAAGATAGTAATAAAAGCCAAGGTTGACTAGCAATAGCCATTGATATAAACCCGACGCAACGTAAAAACATTCCACAAACAATCATCGGTTTAGCACCAAAGCGATCAGCAATAGCACCACCAATAATACCAAATCCTTGTTGTACAAATTGTCTGAATCCTAAAGCAAAACCGACAAACAAAGCACTCCAACCAACTTGACTAACAAAGTGTGTCGAAACCAATGGAAAAACAACATAAAATCCTAGAACAATAAATAAATTATCTAGTAGTAATATTTGTTTACCGGTTTTACGAATTTGCGACGGTATTGGCACTTATTTTACTCTTTCAGCTAAATATCTTTGGTAATCAGGAATTTCAATTTCAACTTCTTGGGTAAAAATGGCTGATTGAATCAGTGCATTAGCTGTTGCTTCATTTGTCGCAACAGGTATATTCCAAACTGTTGATAAACGCAATAATGCTTTAACATCGGGGTCATGCGGTACTGCATTAAGTGGATCCCAAAAAAAGATGAGTATATCAATTTTACCTTCGGCAATTAATGCACCAATTTGTTGATCGCCACCCATTGGACCACTTAACATTGGAGTAATATTTAACCCTATCTCTTTTTTAATTAAATTCCCTGTCGTGCCGGTACCACATAGATTATGATGTGCAAGTTCTGCTCGGTTTTTTCTGCACCAATTTAATAAAGTACTTTTTAAGTGATCATGAGCAACTAAAGCAATATTTTTTTTAGCAGCCAATTTACGCGTTGTGTAAAGCATCATTATTGTCCCTATCGATGATTATTCGATAGTTTTTAACAGAGTATGTATTAAAGTGCAAGCGTTATTTGCTTAGATTTAAGACAATAAAAAAGGCACCTAAGTGCCTTTTAAAAACCTAATTTACGGGTAATTAGAATTGGTAAATTAAACCTAATGCTACAGTATCTTTAGTCGTTGCTTTAATTTGTGATCGACTAAATGAGCTATCATCATATAAAGCACGGCGAGCACCGATGTCATCTTTATCTAACAAGTTGATTTTATAATCAAGGATAGCTTGTAAATTTTTGTTGAAGTCATAAGTCAAACCAACATCAACATACTTAATTAAGTCATTACCTTTAAGTCCTGCATCGCCACTTCTTGAAAAGCTTGAAGCGTCTTGTACACGATGTTGAATATAAGCAACAGATGGGGTTAAGCGACCAATATCAAAGTCGATACCATATTGTGCGACAACTTCGTAACCTTTAGTTTTTAAATCATCGGCACTATGGGTAGCTGAAGCATTATCCCAACCATATTTTTGTTTGCCTTGAATATATAATGCGGCTAAATATAGGTTGTTATTATCATATTTCACACCCGCTGACCACGCTTTTGCATCTTTATGACCACCAGTTTGCGCATAACCTGCACCAATAGATAGGCCTGTATCTAATACATCCCAATCAACTACTGAACCCCAAGCTTCAGCACTGTCGTGACCATCACGATCATGTTTATTAAAATAGCTTGTTGAGCTATTATCGCCATTATCGGCATATTGAACAGCAAAACGTAAACCGTTTACTAAACCAAAGAAATCACTATTACGATAAGTTGCAACCGCTTTAGTACGAGCACTTAATGCATAAAGATCATTATCCGATGCATCACCACCAAACTCAGGTAATACGTCAGTATAAGAAGTTAACGTTTTTAACACACCATCATTACGACCATAGTCAAATGAACCTAGATCACCAAAGTTCATACCTGCATAAGCATAACGCGTTTCGTTTTCAGCGTTTGAACCAGTTTTTGCCTCGTATTCCCAGCGACCATAACCGGTAATGTTCTCAGTAACTTGAGTTTGACCTGACATACCTAAACGTGCAGTGGTTTTATCACCTTCACCAGTTTGATTATCACGGTCGGTGATATAATTTAGCGCATAAACACGCCCATAAAAATCAACTTTATTACCGTCTTTATTCCATACTTCGATAGAAGCACTCGCCGTACCTGCTACTAATAATGCAGGAATAGCAATAGCTAATAGATTACGTTTCATTTTTTTACCCTCGTAGGTATTTTTATATTACTAAATAAGGCAAAATACTTTGCTTTTGACCCATAAATTACTACTAATCCAGAGTAATTATACGTTTTATGCAATATTAATATTAACCAACAATGACCAATAAATAATGCACGTAGTATATTTAACAATGTTTATTTAATAAATTCTAAAAATTTACGATAATTTTAATACTTACTATAAAATTTTTTAAGCATAAAATGTGTTTTGATATGAAATAAATTTCAATAATTATGAAAAAAGGCACCTAAGTGCCTTTTTATAAGATATTAAGAATATAAATTAGAATTGGTAAATTAAACCAACACCTAACACATCTTTAGTACCTGGTTTGTTTGCATGACGATCACGTTGTACTTTAGTGTTTTCCTCAGCACCAATATCTTTGCGATCAAGTAAGTTGAATTTATATTCAACAATCGCACTAAAGTTTTTATTTAAATCGTAAGTTGCGCCTACAGAAACATATTTAGCAAGAGGTGAGTTTTTTGAACCGTAACGAACATCATAATCTTCTTCATCATGGAATGAATCTACTTTACCCTTATGTTGTACATAAGCTAAAGAAGGTGTTAAACGACCCACTTCTAAATCAAAGCCATACTGAGCAACTAACTCGATACCTTTAATTTTTATATTGCTTACACCTGATCCTTCTTCTACACCTTGATCATCAAAAACTGAGATGGTACGATTTTTTAATTTACTTTGGAAATAGTTAGCAGCTAAATATAAATTGTAGTTATCATATTTTAGACCAGCAGTCCAAGTATTATGACGATGATCACTTGAAGTAGATTGCGCATAACCGGCACCAGCAGTTAAACCAGTATCAAAGATACGCCATTGAGCGTTTACACCATAAGCTTCTCTTGATACTGATACATCGTTATCTAAATCACTTTTAAAACGATCTAATGTATTAGAATTATCACCATTATCAGCATATTGTAATGCAAAACTTACATCATCAGTTAAACCAAAGAAATTATTGTTACGGTAGGTTGCAACTGCTTTAGTTCTAGCTGAAAGTACATTCCACTCATTATTTGCAGCATCACCACCAAATTGTGGTAATACGTCAGTATAAGCTGTAATTGCTTTTAACACACCATCATTACGACCATAATCAAATGAACCAAAATCACCAAAGTTCAAACCAGCAAATGCATAACGTACTTCATTATGAGAATCTTTACCCGCTTTCGCTTCATATTCCCAACGACCATATCCAGTTACGCTGTCAGTAATTTGAGTTTGACCAGACATACCTAGACGAGCAGAAGTGTCATCACCTTCACCAACTTGTCCACGATCAGTGATATTGTTAGCTGCTTTTACACGACCATAAAAGTCAACTTTATTACCATCTTTATTCCATACTTCGATAGATGCATTTGCGCCAGCTGCAACTAAAAGTGCAGGAATAGCGATTGCTAATAGATTACGTTTCATTTTTTACCCTCACGGTTATTTTAATATTGACACTATCCATTAAGTCATGTGTCATTTGTACAAAAATCATTCATCCAAAAACAATAGTACTTCTATTATTTTTATCTACTTTTTACAGTACCGTAAATTATGTATAAATTTTTCTTAAAATCAAGAGAACTTTTTAGTAAATAAGATGTCTAACCTTAAAATCACACCTGTTTGATTATTTTTTAATCATTATTTCAATAAAATCTATACAAATCGTTTTTTTAATAAACCTAGTAAGCGAATGGTTTACAATTTAATCATATTAAAAATTTGCATTGCGTGGTGTTCTTGGAAAAGGAATAACATCACGCACATTTTGTACACCAGTAACATATACAATTAAGCGCTCAAAACCGAGACCAAATCCTGAGTGAGGCACAGTACCATAGCGGCGCAAATCACGATACCACCAATAATCTTCTTTTTTAAGTCCCATTTCATCCATACGTTTATCTAACATATCTAAGCGTTCTTCACGTTGTGAGCCACCAATAATTTCACCAATACCCGGTGCTAATACGTCCATAGCAGCAACGGTCTTACCATCATCATTCATACGCATATAAAATGCTTTGATATCTTTTGGATAATTTTTAACTACCACGGGTGCTTTGAAGTGTTGTTCAGCTAAATAGCGTTCATGCTCAGAAGCTAAATCAATTCCCCAGCTTACTGGATTTTCGAATTTAGCATCACAATTTTGTAAAATAGTAATGGCATCAGTATAATCAACTTGTGCAAAATCTGCGTTAATAAAGCTTTCTAAACGATTAATTGCATCTTTATCGATATGCTGGGCAAAAAATTGCATATCATCAGCACGTTTTTCAAGCACGGTTTTGAAAACATACTTCAACATATCTTCGGCAAGTTTGGCGTTATCATCAAGATCTGCAAAAGCGACTTCTGGCTCCATCATCCAAAACTCAGCTAAATGACGGGTTGTATTTGAATTTTCTGCTCTAAAAGTAGGGCCAAAAGTGTAAACTTTAGATAATGCACAAGCATAAGTTTCAGCGTTGAGCTGCCCTGAAACCGTTAAGAAAGCCTCTTTACCAAAAAAATCTTTATCAAAATCAATATTACCTTTGTCAGTTTTGGGCAGATTTAACAGATCCAGTGTCGAAACTCGAAACATTTCGCCCGCACCCTCAGTATCTGATGCGGTAATGATTGGTGTAGAAAGCCAAAAAAAGCCTCGTTCATCAAAAAACTGATGGATTGCTTGAGCAAGTGTATGACGAACGCGCGTAATTGCTCCAACAATATTGGTTCTAGCTCTTAAGTGAGCAACTTCACGTAAATACTCAATTGAGTGACGTTTAGCCGCCATAGGATAAGTTTCTGGATCATCAACAAAACCATAAATTTCAACTTGTGTTGCTTGCAATTCATATTGCTGACCTTGTCCTGGAGATTCAACAACAGTACCTGTGACTTTGACTGAGCAACCCGCAGTTAAACGCAAAATATCTTGTTCGTAATTCGGTAGATCTTTTTCAATTACCGCTTGGATTGGGTCAAAACATGAACCATCATACACAGCTAGGAACGAAATACCAGCTTTTGAATCACGTCGGGTCCTGACCCAACCTTGAACCGAAATAGTGCTTCCAACAGCTATCTTGCCTTGTAACACATCAACAATAGGTGCAACTGAAATCATTTTAATTATCCATCTCTATAGTAGTTTATCAAATAATATTTAAGTATCTCAGGATGATTTACCTTGAAATTACAATCATCGTGTAATCAAGCAATATTAAGCAAATATCATCCATAATACTCATGTTGATTTTGTCATATTAATAATATTTAAAGCATCAATTATTATTAATGTTTGACACTAAATGTACGCTTTAACTCATCAATAAAAGCTAAATCTTGCGATATCGTTTTACCTGGACTATCAGATAACTTAGCAACCGATTGGTTATTACATTCGGTTAATTTTAAGACAATATTTAACGCTTTAGTATTTACATCGTCTGATGGAATATCACACGCTAAAAAACCGCCTACACCAAACGATAGTTGTACTCGATGATTAAAGTGTTTATAAATATTGAGCGCTTTATCAAAATTTAAACTATCAGAAAAGACTAATAGTTTAGTTTTAGGATCAATACCTAGTGCTTGATAATGGCTGATCGCTTTTTCGCCCCATTCGATGGGATCGCCAGAATCATGACGAAGTCCTTGATAATGAGAGGCAAAATAATAATCAAAATCCCGTAAAAAGGCATCCATTGTAATGCAATCGGTTAACGCAACACCTAAATCTTTTGGGTATTCGTCTAACCACACTTGCAAAGCTGTTTTTTGGCAATCTTGTAAGTTTGAACTTAAGCGTTGATGAGCTTGAAACCATTCATGAGCCTGAGTGCCGACCGGTGTTAATCCTAAACGATAAGCCAATAAATAATTACTAGTACTATGAAAATTATCAAAGTGTGATTTTAGATAACTCACAACAGCTTCTTGTACAGCAAAGGAATAACGCCTACGAGTACCAAAATCCATTAAATTAAAACCGGACATATCAATATTAGCTGTTTGATCTGCAAACTTTGCCAATTTTTGCTTGAGTCGGTTTAATGCTTCCGGTACTCCAATATTTGGTGAGCGATCTTTATGTACTATTTCACTAATTACAGCTAATAACGGCACTTCCCACAAAATAACATCTAACCATTTTCCTTCAATGCGAATGACTAACACCCCATCTTCATTATTTATCGTCAATAAATGGCTATCAAAGCGCCAATTTCTAAGCCAATTTAAATAATCAGTTTTAAAAAAAGAGATGCCCGACAAATAAGTAAACTCATCATCAGAAAGTGCTAGCGATTCCATTAATTTAACTTGATGCCTAATTTCATCAACATATTTTCCTAGTAAATCATCACTTCGACAACGGAACTCGGCAACAACAGTAACATTAGGGTAACGATGAAAAACGGCTTGCTGCATATGCAACTTATAAGCATCAGTATCTAAAATTGATGTAATTATAGCTGGTAACATGTGAACTTATTGTTAATACTCTAAATGAAATTCTCAAGATTATAGCAGAATAATAATGAAGATATAGCTTAATTATCTAAGTCAGATTATTTTTAATCAGCTATAATAAAAACAACACAGCTAACAAATTAAGCAAATACGAAAAGGTCTTAATAACAATGAATAGCCAAACACTTGAATTACAACCTACAGCTAAACATCGCTTAGATTATAAAACACCCGACTTTACAATTACTGACATCGACCTTGATTTTGATTTAGCGGCAGAAATAACCACAGTTATCGCCCGTAGTCATGTTATCAAAAAAAATCTTCACGCTGACAATTTAATTTTAGATGGTGAAGAACTTAAATTGGTTTCAGTAAATATTGATGAACAACCTTGGACTGATTATCAAATTACAACAACAGGATTAATCATTAAAAATGTTCCATCTGAATTTACCTTAACCATTGTTAACGAAATCAGACCGATTAATAACACCGCGCTTGAAGGACTATATGTTTCAGGAGATGCACTTTGCACACAATGTGAAGCTGAAGGATTTCGTCACATTACTTACTATTTAGATAGACCCGATGTGTTAGCCAGATTTTCAACTCGAATTACGGCCAATAAAAAACAATATCCTTATTTACTTTCTAATGGTAATCGCATTGCTCAAGGTGAACTTGACAACGATCGTCATTGGGTACAGTGGCAAGACCCGTTTCCAAAACCGGCTTATCTATTTGCCTTAGTTGCAGGTGATTTTGATATTTTAAAAGATCATTTTATCACCCAATCAAAACGTAACGTTGAACTAGAAATTTATGTCGATAAAGGTAATTTAGATCGTGCAAAATGGGCCATGACCAGCTTAAAAAATGCGATGCGCTGGGACGAAACCCGTTTTGGCTTAGAATATGACTTAGATATTTTTATGATTGTTGCTGTCGATTTTTTCAACATGGGCGCAATGGAAAACAAAGGGCTTAATATTTTCAATTCAAAATATGTACTAGCTAAACCCGAAACAGCCACTGATGATGATTACTTAGGAATTGAAGGCGTTATTGGTCACGAATATTTTCATAACTGGACAGGCAACCGTGTTACCTGTCGGGATTGGTTTCAACTCAGTTTGAAAGAAGGTTTAACAGTTTTTCGTGATCAAGAATTTAGTTCTGATATGGGATCAAGAGCGGTTAAGCGAATCAATGATGTTAAAATTATGCGTACAGTACAATTTGCTGAAGATGCAAGCCCAATGTCTCACCCTATTCGTCCTGAACAAGTTATTGAAATGAATAATTTCTATACTGTTACCGTTTATGAAAAAGGGGCAGAAGTTATTCGTATGATGCATACACTATTAGGCGAAGAAAAATTCCAAGCTGGCATGAAGCTCTATTTCAAACGTCACGATGGCAGTGCGGCTACCTGCGATGATTTTGTTGCCGCCATGCAAGATGCCTCAGGCATCGATTTAACCCAATTTAAATTATGGTATAGTCAATCAGGTACCCCAGAGCTCACCATTACTGATAGTTATGATAAAACAAGTCAACGCTATACTTTAACAATTGAACAACATACACCTGCAACTCAAGATCAACAGCAAAAACAAGCGTTACATATCCCGGTTGATATTGAACTGTATCGACGCAATGGTGATGTCATTGCGTTGCAATCACAAGGTAAATCGATTAACCATGTATTAAATCTTACCCAGACTAAACAGCAATTTGTTTTTGATCATATAGATGAAAAACCGATTATTTCATTGCTACGTGATTTTTCAGCACCGGTTAAATTAACATATCATTATCAAGATGATGAACTCATTTTCTTAATGCAACATGCAACCAATGCATTTAGTCGCTACGATGCCGCACAGATGCTTTTATCAAAATATATACGTAGTAATGTTGATAATTACCAACATAAAAAGGATCTAACCTTACCGCAAACAGTATTAGATGCCTTTAGAGCAGTGTTATTATCAGAATCAACCGATCCTGCTCTTATCGCCCAAATAGTAACTTTACCTTCAGAAAATGAAATAGCTAATCTTTTTGCTGTTGTTGATCCAATGGCTATTTATCAAGTGCGCCACTTTCTATTAACCTGTTTTGCAAATGAACTTTATGATGAATTACAGGCGGTTTATCAATATAATAAAACAACACAATATCAAATTATTCATGCTGATATTGCAAAACGCTCATTAAAAAATGCGTGTTTAATACTACTAGCTTACGCTGATGATAAGTCACAAGTAACACATCTAGTTAGCGAGCAATATTATCATGCAGATAACATGACAGATGCATTTGCTGCATTAACAACGGCTGTTAAAGCTCAACTTAATTGCCAAAAAGATCTACTAACCGATTTTGATAATAAATGGCATCAAGATGGACTCGTGATGGATAAGTGGTTAGCTTTAAATGCTACAAGCCCTGATAAGCAAGTACTAGCGACGGTGAAAAAACTATTAAATCACCGTTCATTTTCGCTAACTAACCCAAATCGCATTCGCTCTTTAATCGGTGCATTTGTCAATAACAATCCTGTTGCCTTCCATGCACAAGATGGCAGTGGTTATCAATTTTTGGTTGAAATTTTGACAGAATTAAATCAGAAAAATCCGCAAGTTGCAGCACGTTTAATCGATCCACTTATTCGTTTAAAACGTTATGATGAAAAACGACAAGAGCAAATGCGACAAGCACTCAATGCGTTACTAAAAATAGAACATCTATCTAAAGATCTCTATGAAAAAATCAGTAAAGCATTAGCCGCTTAAATGATTATTATCATCCTATTAATCATTAATAGGATGATAACTTGTAATAAATAGTGCTGTTTTTTTCAAAAAAAGTATTTAGCTTAAACTTGTTAACAACATTTTTTAGAGTTTTTAATATGATACCCATTAAGTCCATCACCGCTATTGAGCTTGATCAAAAACTAAAACAACAACACAAACTGGTTCTACTTGACGTGCGCGAACCTAGCGAAGTCAATTTCTGCAAAATTGAGGGAGCAATGCACATTCCAATGAATCTGATCCCGCTTTATTTAGATAAAATCCCCGATGAAATAGATATTGTGATTTATTGTCATCATGGCGTAAGAAGTTTAAATGTCGCAAATTATTTGGCTGAAAATGGCTTTGATACTGATTATCTCTATAATTTGACTGGAGGTATAGATGCTTGGGCATTAATGGTTGACAAAAACATGCCAAGATATTAACAAGCTCGTAACAAACTGAGCTTGTTAAAATAAGCGATTAAACTACTCTTGTGGCATCACCCAATAACCGTTTTGGTTGTGCGCTTGCATATAATCTTTAAACTGTTGAGATTGATAAATACGTTTCACATCTTGGGCCCATTGACTATTTTCATTGCCCGCATTAACGACCACCATAATTTCTAAATCTGGAATTATCGTTTCTAACAGTAATGCTTTATTCGGATCAATATTCGCTGAGTAAACAATGCTTCCAGGAATAATGGCAAAATCTAAATCATTCATCACGCGAGGAATATTAGCCGAATCCATCTCGATAATATTGATGCCGGCAATATTTTGCTCAATATCATTTTTACTTACAATAATAGGATTGGTATTCGGTTTTAACTTTATCCAACCAGCTTTTTCAAGCAAATTATACGAACGAGCAGCATTAGATGCATCTTGTGGAATTGCAACTTTCGCACCTTTAAACACCTGCTGTAACGAATTATATTTGTTTGAAAATATCGCAGCGGGTACTGATGGTACATGTACAACGGGTTTCAAGTTAGCCTTACGTTGGGTATTAAACACATTCATATAAGCGGTATGCTGTGCCACGGTCAAATCAATACTGCCCTCACTTAAAGCGACATCAGACTCAAGTAAATGTGGAAAGCTAACCAATTTCACCTTATAACCTTCAGACTCAAGTATGGGTTTTACCGCGTCTTTAAATAATTCGTTATAGGGCCCGGGTGATACCCCCATACTAATCTCTTTTTTAGTTTGATTATTGGCTTGCTTTGAAGAATTATCACAAGCTGTTAGTAAAAACAGAAAACTTAATATCGATAAAACCAAAATATTTTTATGCAATTTTGTAAAACGATGCTTCATATTAACTATCCCCAATAAGCTATGTAACTTAACCATACTCTAGCATAGAAAAAATAGTTCATTTATTCCAAGTTATTCTATCTTATAACTTTTTGGAATAAGATATAAAAAACGATTATTAGGTTGCTAAATCAAGCTATGCTACGTTAATACTATCTATAATTATTTGTTGGATATACCATGAGTGAATCAATTGCAGACAGTATTCATCAGCTTTTTAGAAAATTACATCAACATCCCGAGCTTTCTAATCAAGAATATGAAACAACTAAAACAATTAGATCTTATTTACAAAAAGCGCATATTCGAATTTTAGAACTTGGAGCAAAAACAGGCGTCATAGCTGAAATAGGCTCAGGTTCACCAGTGCTCGCATTACGTGCAGATATTGATGCATTACCCATTAATGAACAAACAGCCAGCAATTATAAATCTCAAACGCCCGATGTTATGCATGCTTGTGGCCACGATGTACATACGTCGATTCTAATGGGCGCAGCTTACTTGCTTAAACAACACGAACAAGACTTAAAAGGTACGATTCGCTTATTATTTCAACCCGCAGAAGAAAACTTTAGCGGCGCATTACAATTTATAGATATTGGTGCGTTGAAAGGGGTTGATGCAATATTGGGGCTCCATAATAATCCCAATTTAGCCATCAATCAGATGGCATCACGTGCTGGCCCTTTTTCGGCCAATGTTGATCGCATTGAAATCACAATAAAAGGGGTCGGGGCCCATGCAGCAAGACCAGAATCGGGAATCGATCCCATAGTGATAGGGGCACAAATTGTTAGCGCCATTCAAACAATCTCTAGCCGTACAATAAGTGGGCTTGATGCAGTAATCGTTAGTATTACAAAATTCTTAGGTGGAAATACATGGAATGTCATCCCCGAAACAGTAGAAATGGAAGGCACTGTGCGAACTTTAACGCCACAAGTGAGGGCAAAAGTAAAACAACAGCTACAAAGTATTATTGAAAACATCGCGATTGCCATGGGTGCAAAAGCTGAATTAAGATGGTTTGATGGACCACCTTCTGTCATTAACGATGACAAATGGGTTGAATTTGCTCAGTCCATCGCCAAGCAAATGAATTACGAAGTAATCGATTTTAAACCGCAACTAGGTGGTGAAGATTTTGCCCACTATCTACATCAAGTACCGGGTGCGTTTATCAATCTTGGATCACAAAGCTCTTATGCGCTTCATCATCCAAAATTTGAAATCAACATAGACATGATAATGCCAGCTGTAAATTATTTATATATACTTGCTAAGCAAGCATTAATTGAATTAGAACACCAATCAACAGGTATTAAATAATGATTAAATTCGAAAATGTCTCTAAGCAATATGAGCGAAACGGCATCACCACTCAGGCGCTGCACAATATTAATTTAACCATTGATAAAGGTGATATCTATGGCATTATTGGCTATAGTGGAGCGGGAAAAAGTACCTTAGTTCGCTTAATTAACTTTCTTGAAAAACCGACAACAGGAAATGTAATTGTCCAAGATCAACAACTAAATCAACTATCAAATGCTGACTTACGTCATGTAAGACAAAAAATTGGCATGATTTTTCAACATTTTAATTTACTTGAATCTAAAACTGTATTTGAAAATATCGCTATTCCTCTAATTTTAATTAAAAAAGATAAGCAAACAATAAAACAAAAAGTTTATGAGCTATTAGAATTCGTGGGATTAAGTGATAAAGCTAATAGCTATCCTAAAGAGCTTTCTGGCGGACAAAAACAGCGCATTGGTATTGCGCGTGCATTGGCGAATGACCCTGATATTTTACTTTGTGATGAAGCGACTTCAGCGCTTGATCCACAAACAACACAATCAATTTTAGATTTAATCAAAAAAATCAATGAAAAATATAAGATCACTGTAGTACTTATTACTCATGAAATGCATGTGATTGAGCAAATTTGTCATAAAGTCGCGGTAATGGAAAAAGGTCAGATTGTTGAGCATGGTAATGTACTGGACGTATTTGGTCATCCAAAGCATCATACTACTCAAAACTTTGTCAGTTCAGTGATTAATGACCAGATCCCAACTGGTGTTGTCGAAAACTTAATTGAAATAGAAGGTGATAAAGATAATATCCAATTATTCAAACTCGAATTTTTAGGAAGATCAGCCTCAGAGCCTGTCATCAATTCGCTGATATTAAAGCAAAAAGTAGTCGTCAACATCTTGTTTGCCCATATGTCAGAAATTGAAAAAACAGTACTTGGCAGTATGTTTGTTCAATTAAAAGGCAACAACAATGATATTGAAGAATCAGTACTATATCTACGTCAGTGTGGTGTACAAGTCACCGAGATTAAACAATGGGAGAGGAATTAAATGGAAACCTTAAATAATATTATCAATTACTTAAGTTCTTATTTTGCCACTACACTAACCGCTGAACAATTTATTCAAGCGTCGTACGAAACCTTAATAATGGTGTTTTTTGCTTTGGTACTAGGTTCGTTACTGGGTATTCCTCTAGGTATCTGTTTAGTCACCACACGACCATCAGGATTATTAGAAAGTCGTAAAGTATATCGGATCATCAACCCAATAATTAATCTGCTACGCTCTTTACCGTTTATTATTTTATTAGTAGCGATCTTACCTTTCACTAAACTCATCGTAGGCAGTTCGATCGGCACAGCAGCAGCAATTGTACCCCTAACAGTATACGTCGCGCCTTATATTGCACGATTAGTGGAAAATTCACTCCTAGAAGTCAATAGTGGCATTATAGAAGCAGCTGAGTCTATGGGAGCAACACCGTTACAAATTATTTGGCATTTTATGTTGCCCGAAGCTTTTAGCTCTTTAATTTTAACCCTTACCACTGCAACAATAGGCTTAATTAGCGCAACAGCTATGGCTGGTGCAGTTGGGGCTGGCGGGATCGGAGATTTAGCTATATCCTATGGTTATCAACGCTTTGATACAACTGTTGTCATTATTACAGTTGTGATATTGATCATCACTGTGCAACTCGTACAAAGTCTTGGTAATTATTTAGCACGAAAAGCAAGACATGAATAACTAACGTAACCAATTATCACAAGTAATGACTTTAGAATCAAAAGATGAGGGTTACGGCCCTCATTTATAATTATTCACAAAACGTTTACTCTATTGAATTTTAATGATTACCTGTCGATAAACCACTTAATTATGAAAATTTTTCTATTAATTTTTAATTAGTTACTCTTATCTACTAAAATTCGCCAATAATTGGCTAATCTATTTAATAGATTTCATTATTCGCAAATATCAAGTAAAATAAGCTCAACTTTCATTATGGTAGTGTAGGAAATCGATGTGACGAACACATTACAACAGAATTTGGTCGAAATACACGATATGTCTTTTTATCGAGGTAGCCGGCCGATTTACAAAAATATGAATTTAAATGTGCCTAAAGGCAAAGTAACTGCCATTATGGGACCATCTGGAATAGGTAAAACAACACTGCTTCGCCTAATTGGTGGTCAACTTAAACCTCAAGCGGGAAAAATTTTATTTGATGGTGAAGACATACCTAGCATGTCCCGTTCAAGACTATATGAAGTTCGTAAACGCATGAGTATGTTATTCCAATCTGGGGCACTATTTACTGATTTATCAGTCTTTGATAATGTGGCTTATCCTCTTCGTGAGCACCTTAATCTACCAGAGCCCATATTGCACAATTTAGTGTTAATGAAATTACAGTCCGTTGGTTTACGCGGTGCAGCGCAGATGATGCCTTCAGAATTATCTGGTGGTATGGCACGGCGAGCAGCTTTAGCCAGAGCAATAGCACTTGATCCAGATCTCATTATGTTTGACGAGCCATTTGCAGGGCAAGACCCCATATCTATGGGCGTCATAGTTAAACTTATATCTGAAATTAACCAATCACTTGGATTAACCTGTATTGTTGTTAGCCACGATGTGAATGAAGTACTAAGTATTGCTGATTATGCTTATATTGTTGCAGAACAACATATTATTGCTGGTGGTACATCTGAAGAATTACGCAATAATGATGATTTGCGTGTAAAACAATTTCTGGAAGGACTGGCTGATGGTCCGGTTCCATTTCATTATCCTGCTGATGATTATAAATTAGACCTAAGCAGAGGTATAAAATAATGTTGAATTTACTTGCAAAACTTGGACAAGCAACCATTAATACCATTGCAATGGTTGGGCGTTCGGGAATGATGCTATTTGGCGCACTGATTGGCCGACCACAATTTGGTAAACAATTCCCCTTACTTATCAAACAATTTTATTTTGTCGGTGTACAATCACTGACTATTATTATCGTATCAGGTCTTTTCATCGGTATGGTACTTGCTCTTCAAGGTTACTTTATTTTAACCACCTTTGGTGCTGAAGCAAGTTTAGGAATGATGGTTGCGCTTGCCCTACTTAGAGAGCTTGGTCCAGTCGTTGCTGGCTTATTATTTGCAGGTCGTGCGGGTTCTGCCTTAACAGCTGAAATAGGTCTTATGAAAGCCACAGAACAGTTATCAAGCATGGAAATGATGGCAATCGATCCACTACGACGAATCATTGCACCACGCTTTTGGGCGGGCTTTTTTAGTATGCCTTTTTTAACAGCTATTTTTGTCACTGTTGGCATTTTGGGTGGTGTTTTAGTTGGAGTAGACTGGAAAGGAATTGACGCTGGCTTTTTTTGGTCATCCATTCAAAGTAATGTTGATTGGTGGCACGATTTAGGCAATTGTTTTATTAAAAGCTTCGCCTTTGCAATCGCCAGTACTTGGATTGCACTATTTAATGGTTACGATTGTGTACCAACGTCTGAAGGAATTAGCCGGGCAACAACAAACACCGTTGTCTATTCATCATTAGTTATTTTGGGGTTAGATTTTATCCTAACCGCATTAATGTTTAGTAATTGAGGTCATTAAACATGAGTCGTAAAGTCGAAATTACCGTTGGATTATTTATGGTGCTGGTTATTCTTTCAGTACTATTTTTATGCTTTAGAGTGACTGACCCCACATCATTTAGCAGTCATAACACTTATCGTGTTTATGCTGTATTTGATAATATTGGTGGATTAAAAGCACGTTCACCAATCAAAATAGGTGGAGTTGTAATTGGTCGGGTCAATAACATCACATTACAATCATCTGAAAATGATGTGTATAAACCTTATGTGGCAATAGATATTGATGCACAATATGATAAAATTCCTAGCTCAAGCGCATTATCGATTAAAACCTCTGGTTTATTAGGCGAACAGTTTATTGATATCAATTTCGGACTGGACCAAAACCTTGAACATGATCTAGATGCATTAGACGCCGATATTCCTAGTAGCACACCAATAGCAAAAGATAATAAGCCTGCTTATTTTCAAGAAGGCCTAGTTATTAACAATACAAAACCGGCTATGGTTATAGAGGATTTAATTGGGCAATTCCTTTATAGTGCAGGTGGTTCTTCAGATAAGGACAAAAAACAAACTACACCAGATACCAATGAAAGTAAGGAGTAATTATGTTAATCAGATTTAAACAAGCAATTTTTTTCGTATTCGCATTAGCATTCAGCACATTTGCGCTTGCTGATAACGACCCATACAAAGATATGCAAGTTGCAGCCGATAAGATTTTTAATACCATTAAATCTCAATCAGCTACAATCAAGACCAATCCGAATAAATTGAAGGAAATAGTTAGAACTGATTTATTACCTTATGTGCAAGTTAAATATGCTGGTGCGTTAATTTTAGGTAATTACTACAAAAGTGCTTCTGAGGCGCAACGTACTGCTTATTTCGATGCATTTGAAAACTACTTAGTTCAAGCTTTTGCCCAAGCGCTATCTATGTACAACGGTCAAACTTATCAAGTTGAAGCAGCAAAAGACCTAACAGGTAAAAGCTTAGTTTCAATTCGCGTATTATTAATCCAACCCGATAAAAGCCAGCAACCATTGCGTATTGATTTTCAATGGCGTAAAAACACTGTCACAGGGGAATGGAAAGCATACGACTTAATTGCTGAAGGTGTGAGTATGATTACCACTAAACAAAATGAGTGGTCGACTATATTACGTCAAGACGGTATTGATGCATTAACTAAGCAATTAACAGATCTTTCAAATCGTAAAATTGATCCTAATGCTAAACCAAAAGGCTAGCCTATGATGTCGCGAATCAAAGCAGACAAACAAGATAATGTCTTATATTTAAAGGGTGAGCTAGATGCTCACTCCCTTAATGAAATATGGTCAACTCAGCATAGTATTTTAAATGGCGTTACAACTATTGATGTTGCTCAGTTAACTCGAGTTGACTCTTCTGGACTAGCAACATTAGTTTATTTTTGTACTAAATATCAAACCAAATTAATGGGCATTAATCCACAATTACAAACTTTAATTGCACTGTATGACTTACAGCCAGTTATTATGGCTTAATTCATATTGTGTTATTACCAAACATAAATATTAGCTTAAACAACTTAATATAAAGTTAGAATATTCATACTGAGTTACAATCATGGACAAACAACAAATTATAGACAAATTAAATAGTTCTCTTAACCTTGACAATGTATATGTTATGACTGACGATGGTAGTCATTTTCAGGTTATTGCAGTCAGTGAACTATTTGCAGATTTGAGCCGAGTCAAAAAACAACAATTAATTTATGCACCTTTAGCCGAATTTATTAATGATAACCGTATCCATGCATTATCTATCAAAACCTATACACCAACAGAATGGCAACGTGAACGCAAATTAATGGGATTATAAACTATTCCTTAACACAAAATACTTGACTTGCGTTTTTTTACCCGCACATAATGTTTAATCACTAAACAAAATCTTTGTAGAAAGGTATCGCAACATGACCAATCCATTATTAACCAATGCTCCATTACCGCTATTTTCTCAAATCAAGCCTGAGCACGTTCTACCTGCTGTACAGCAGGCCCTAAATAATTGTCGCAACACAATTGAAACAGTGCTAAAACAAAATAGTGAGTATACTTGGGACAACTTAATTCAACCCATTGATGAAATGGATGAAAAATTTGGACGAGTTTGGTCACCGGTCAGCCACCTTAATTCTGTAAAAAATAGCCCTGAATTACGTAAAGCTTATGAAGCATGTTTACCATTATTATCAGAATACAGCACATGGGTTGGACAACATAAACCTTTATATCAAGCTTATAAACAACTAAAACAAAGCGAAAATTACAATACTTTAAGTAAAGCACAGAAAAAAGTGATCGACAATGCACTGCGTGATTTTGAATTGTCGGGAATAGGCTTAGCTGATGATAAACAAAAACGCTATGGTGAAATTGTTGCCAAATTATCAGAATTATCCTCACAATATAGCAACAATGTATTAGATGCAACGATGGGCTGGACAAAACTAATAACAGATGAAAAACAGTTGTCTGGTATGCCTGAAAGTGCGCTTGCCGCGGCAAAAGAACAAGCCAAATCAAAAGGACAAGACGGCTGGTTAATTACTTTAGATATTCCAAGTTACCAACCAGTTATGACTTATTGTGATAACCGTGAGTTACGTTTTGAGCTCTATCAAGCTTATAATACGCGGGCTTCAGATCAAGGACCGAATGCAGGTAAATGGGATAATACACAAATCATCGAGCAGATTTTAACATTAAGAGATGAACTCGCTAAATTACTTGGTTTTGATACTTATGCTGACAAATCTCTAGCCACTAAAATGGCGCAATCAGTCCATCAAGTTACTGAGTTTTTGACTGATTTAGCCAATAAAGCTAAACCACAAGGTGAAAAAGAATTAGCGGATTTGAAACGCTACGCCTATGAATTTTTTGGTGCCAGCGATATCAAACCTTGGGATATTGCCTATTACAGTGAAAAACAAAAACAATACCTTTATACCATTGATAACGAAGAACTCCGACCTTATTTTCCTGAACAACGAGTGATAAATGGCTTATTTGAAGTCGTCCATCGTATTTTTGGGATTACCGCTAAAGAACGGCTTGGCGTTGAAGTGTGGCACCCTGAAGTCAAATTTTATGATTTATTTAATGCCAATGGTGAACTAAAAGGCAGTTTTTATCTTGATTTGTATGCTCGTGAACATAAACGTGGTGGTGCATGGATGGATGATTGTATTGGTCGCATGCGTTTTGCAGATGGTCACATACAAAAACCCGTTGCTTATTTAACTTGTAACTTTAATCGACCAATCGGTGATAAACCCGCGTTATTTACTCATGACGAAGTAACCACCCTATTTCACGAATTTGGTCATGGCTTGCATCATATGTTAACCGAAATTGACGTATCATCAGTTGCAGGTATCAATGGTGTAGCTTGGGATGCGGTTGAATTACCAAGTCAATTTTTAGAAAACTGGTGTTGGCAACCCGAAGCGTTGGCCTTCATTTCAGGACACTATCAAACCGGTGAGCCTTTACCGCCAGAAATGCTAGAAAAAATGCTCGATGCGAAAAACTATCAAGCTGCATTATTTATATTACGTCAATTAGAGTTCGGTTTATTTGATTTTAAACTTCATAGCCAGAAAACGCCTGATATCTTAACCACTTTGGCGGAGGTTAGAAAACAAGTTGCTGTCGTACCAACGGTTGAATGGGGGCGATTCCCTCACGCTTTTAGTCATATTTTTGCAGGCGGATATGCCGCTGGTTATTACAGTTATTTATGGGCCGAAGTGTTATCAGCCGATGCTTTTTCACGCTTCGAAGAAGAAGGCATTTTTAATGCTAAAACCGGTAATGCATTTTTGGACAATATTTTGTCACAAGGTGGCAGTGATGAACCTATGACATTATTTAAAAATTTCCGTGGACGTGAACCGCAACTTGAGGCACTACTTCGTCACTATGGTATCCACTAGTTCTAATCCAGCTCAGCTAAAATTATTAGCTGAGCAGTGGTTATCCACGCATCCCACTGTTCCCTTTGCTTTAGTGACTGATACCGCTCAACTCGTATTACAAAAAACCGACGAACCAAAACTCGGGGCTGTAACAGTAGATTTTGTATCTGGCACAATGGCTCATCGTCGTCAGTTTGGTGGTGGGCGCGGTGAAGCCATTGCCAAAGCAGTAGGCGTAAAAGGTGAGTATTTACCAACAGTAGTAGATGCAACAGCTGGACTTGGTCGTGATGCATTTGTATTAGCAGCAATCGGTTGTCATGTCACGATGTTTGAAAGGCATCCCGTTGTGGCTGCATTATTAGCTGATGGTTTACAGCGAGGTTACCAAGATCCAATAATAGGCAATTGGTTACAGCAACGGTTAAACCTGATTTATAATTCAAGCCAAACAGGTCTATTGTCATTGCACGAAAAACCCGATGTGGTTTATCTTGATCCAATGTTTCCACATCGACAAAAAAGTGCATTAGTCAAAAAAGAGATGCGCATTTTTCAACAGTTAGTGGGTAGTGACTTAGATTCAGATAGTTTACTTGAACCAGCTAGACGATTAGCTAAAAAACGCGTAGTCGTTAAACGACCTGATTATGCGCCATTTTTAGCCGAGCAAAAACCAACAGCCGAAATTAAAACTAAAAATCACCGTTTTGATATTTATACACCTTTTTAAAACAGAGGAAGATTACCCAGATTATGCGATTAGATAAATTTCTAGCTCATCACTTAGGTATAAGCAGAACAATCGTGAATAAAGAACTTAGAGCACAAAAAGTGACTGTTGATGGCGACATAATAAAATCAGGCGCCTACCAATTATCACCTACACAAGTGGTTGAGTACGATGGCTTCGAAATTGTGCCAATCACCGAACATCGTTATTTTATGCTCAATAAACCACAAGGTTATGTTTGCTCAACCGATGATCCCGATCATCCAACTATTCTATATTTTATCGACGAACCAATGTCTGAAAAGTTGCACGCAGCCGGCAGATTGGATCTTGATACAACAGGTTTAGTACTATTAACAGACGATGGTAAGTGGTCACATCGTATTACTTCACCCAAACATCATTGTGAAAAAGTCTATCAAGTCACGGTTGAACACCCCCTAAGCATCGAACTCATCGATATATTTGCCAAAGGCATTCAACTAAAAAGTGAGAAGTCACTCACAAAGCCGGCTAAACTAAATATTATTGACCCATATCACGCAGAGCTAACCATTAGTGAAGGTCGATACCATCAAGTTAAACGTATGTTTGCCGCAGTTAATAATCATGTTGTTCAGTTACATCGAAAACAAATTGGCAACATTATGCTAGATATTCCTGAGGGCGAATACCGTCCACTTACTGAAGAAGAAATCAACTCTTTTAGTTAGCTTCAAATTTTATCGTAATAATAAAAGTGAATAAATGATTGCCTCTTAAAGTCAATAAACACCGTTAAGTCATAATTAACGGTATTATCGATTATGTTGCCACATCATCATGCACTTTTAGTTGAAGAATTTTATAGGAACCCAAACGTGCAAAACTCAAATACGCAAGTAGAATTTAAAATTTCTAAAAAAGCACTGATCTTTATCCTTGGATTGCTATCTATGTTAATGCCTTTATCCATTGATATGTATTTACCGAGTATGCCAACAATTGCTCACGACTTTAATGTAGCTGATGCAACCGTTCAACTTACAATTAGCTGTTATTTATTAGGGTTTTCCTTTGGCCAACTTTTATTTGGACCACTTACTGACAGTTATGGCCGGCGAAATATTCTTATTATTGGTCTGATTATTTTTGTTTTTGCCGCCTTTGGTTGTGCTATTGCTGGCAATATTAATCAATTGATAACTGCACGTTTTTTCCATGGGATTGCAGCTGCTGCAACCACAATAGTGATTAATGCTTTAATGAAAGATATCTATCGTGACCGTGATGAGTTTTCAAAAATGATGTCCTTTGTGATGTTAATCTCTAACGTAGCACCATTATTAGCGCCGATCATTGGTGGTTTTATTTTGTATTGGTTTAATTGGCAAGCAAACTTTTATACCATTTGCCTAATGGCAATCATTTGCTTTGGCTTGGTGGTAAGTTATATTCCAGAAACACTTGCCAAAGCTAAACGTGATAAATTTAGTATCATTCGAATATTAAGTAATTTCATTACGCTATTTCGACATCGCCAAGCCTTAACTTACATGCTAATAGGCGCATTTGCTGGCGCTGGATTATTTTCATTTTTAAGTTTAGGGCCTTTTGTTTACATGAACTTACATGGCGTTGCATCCACCAATTTTGGTTACTATTTTGCACTTAATATTGTGGTAATGGTATTGATGAATACCTTAAATAGCCGCTTTGTTAAACTTGTTGGTTCTATCAAAATGATGCAATTAGGGCTGTTAATCCAATTTATCATGGCGATAGGGCTTTTGATTGGAACATTATTTAATTTTGGATTTATCTATTTAGTCGTGTGTATTGCAGGTTACATTGGATGCATGTCAACAGTTGGCGGTAATAGTATGGCTGTGGTATTAGACTTCTATCCACATATTGCCGGTACAGCATCGTCACTTGCTGGTACGATTCGATTCGCCATAGCTGGAGCAATTGGTATATCATTATCAATGCTAGTCTCGATTCATAAAACGATAACACCAATTAATGATAATACCACAGAGTGGTTAATGATCGGTTCTATGGTACTGTGTAATTTTCTCGCGGTTGGCTTATTTTTGAGTGTCAAAAATATTAAAAGGAAATGACCATGATTTATCAATTAGATGATTTATGCCCACAAATTCACCCAGATTGTTTTATTGCCGAATCGGCTGATATCATTGGTAATGTGACTCTAGAACAAGGAGTATCCATCTGGTTTAACGCCGTTTTACGAGGTGATATTGCAAGTATTCATATTGGCAAAAACAGCAACATTCAAGATAATTGTACCGTGCATATCGAGACTAACATACCGTGTATTGTTGGTGAAAATGTCACCGTTGGTCATAATGTGATTCTTCATAGCTGCACAATTGAAGACAATGTCTTAATCGGAATGGGAAGTACCATTTTAAATCATGCCAAAATTGCTAAAAACTGTCTGGTTGGCGCTAATTCTTTAGTTACTCATAGTTTACCTTATCAAGAAGGCTGCTTAATTATGGGATCACCAGCGAAAATAATTCGGCACCTTACCGAAGCCGAAATTGCAGCAAATATTAAAAATGCCCAAAATTATGTCAAAAATGGACAAAGGTTTAATAAAAATCTAATGGCAATTAATCGCTCACAGTCACAATAAATTACGTTTTATATTTTATTCACTCTGTGAGCAAAAGTAATTTATGATAAAATGCCAACAATTTTAATTGCAATCGTTTTTAGGTACGTACTTGAAAAAGCCAAAAACAACCAGAAGACAGATATTTAGCCAATTCATTTTATTAATAATAATAGCGTTATCTGCCTGCTTATTTTTATCACTATTTTCTTACAATGCATCAGATCCCGGCTGGTCACGTACTGCTTGGCATACCCCTATCAGCAATTATTGCGGCTATATTGGTGCATATGCATCGGATATACTATTCCAATTTTTAGGCTTTATTGCTTACAGTGTTCCTTTTTTTGCACTATTTTTTAGTTTGCAATTAGTGATCTATTTTTATCGTCACGCTAATGCACCTATCAACTATTTTAGTTTATCATTCAGAATTATTGGTATTTTAGCATTTATCTTTAGTAGTACTGGTTTTTTCACTTTAAATATTCGTGATGCAGAACAGTTCCAAGCTGGAGGATACCTAGGTTCAATTGTTATCGAAAGCCTATTACCTATAATGAATGGCTTTACAGCATCGATTATATTACTCATTGTTAGCCTTGCCTGTATAACCCTATTAACGGGATTATCATGGTTACTATTGATGGAAAAACTTGGGGCATTAGTCATGCTGCTTTTAACGCCGATTACCTGGTTATTTTCATCACATAAAGCCAGTGCAAGCACTCACACTGTTACCAAACAGCGGGATAAAGACATTGCACTAACAACGCAAACAAAAGAGCAGCCTGTTGTTATTCCATTAGAGAGCAATAAAGTCAATTTAGATACAGAGCAACCTTTATCTATAACAGCCAATGAAGAAAAAGTGATTAGTCATTTAGATGACACTAATCAGCTTGAACAAAACAATCCTATAACACTCAATAAGGATGATGAAGCATTAATCCAAACAGCAGAGCAATTGTTACAGTCGCTTGAGCAAACGACTAACAATCAACCTGATTTATCTAGCACACCAGTTAATGATGAGCCTAAAAAAGATCTGGATCCAAACGATATTTTAGCGCGTATGGAAGTGATTATAAAAAATATGAATGAACGAAAGTTAGCGCTTTCACAAGATCAAACTAATGCTACGTTGCCACAATCAAATTTAGCCAATAATTTACAAGCAACAGCAAACCAAACAACAAAAGACTCAGAAAAAGTGCAGCCTTTTGATGAAAATAAATACACCATTTCAGATGCGCCTAGTAAACCGTTATTTACGTTAAATAATAACGAATCTACCTTAACGAACGATGCAATCGCTCCAAACCAATTTATATCGAACGAACCAGAATCATCGACTCAAGACGATGAGCAACCAACACATCAAGAACCCGAAATTCAGATTGAACATCCTACAGCCGAGATTGAAAGACACATCCCCGAAGATGTTGATCTTGAATCGTTAAAAAATGAAAACCCTGTTATTGATGACATCTATCTAGACGATACAGATGTTGAACAAAGTCACAATAACCCAATTACCATTGATGATGAAAACGATAGTTTAATTCACCCATTATTAAGACGAGATGATAAACCACTACCAAAACCAACAACGCCACTACCGTCATTGGATTTATTAACTGCACCGCCAACAACTCGAATCGAAGTCGATCATGCTGCATTAAATGCAATGTCTGAACTGATTGAAAAAAGTTTAGCCGACTATCGTGTTAAAGCAAAAGTTGTTGATTATATGCCAGGACCTGTGATCACCCGCTTTGAAATTGAACTAGCTCCTGGTATTAAAGCTGCGCGAATATCAACACTTGATCGCGATCTTGCTCGTTCACTATCAATGCTTTCAGTGCGAGTTGTAGAAGTTATTCCGGGTAAACCTTATGTCGGTATCGAATTACCTAATAAAAACCGGCAGACTGTCTACTTTAGAGAAGTATTAGACAGCCCACAATTTCGCAATGCACAATCACCATTGACTATCGTATTAGGAAAAGATATTTCAGGGCAATCGGTTGTTGCAGATTTGGCTAAGATGCCACATTTATTAGTCGCAGGCACCACAGGCTCTGGTAAATCTGTGGGTGTTAATGCCATGATTTTAAGCATTTTATACAAATCACAACCTGAAGATGTCAGGTTCATTATGATCGACCCTAAAATGCTTGAACTCTCTATTTATGAAGGTATACCGCACTTATTAACGCAAGTGGTTACCGACATGAAAGATGCGGCGAACGCACTTAATTGGTGTGTAAACGAAATGGAAAGACGTTACCGATTAATGTCAGCTTTAGGTGTCCGCAACATTGCCGGCTATAATGAAAAAATAAAACAGGCAGAAGAGATGGGTAGACCTATTCCTGACCCACTTTGGAAACCTACTGATAGCATGGATCTTAACATGCCAACATTGGAAAAATTGCCTTACATTGTGGTTATGGTCGATGAATTTGCTGATTTAATTATGGCTGTTGGTAAAAAAGTGGAAGAGTTAATTGCACGCCTAGCCCAAAAAGCAAGAGCTGCGGGTATTCACCTAGTGTTAGCCACCCAGCGCCCATCGGTTGATGTTATCACTGGTTTAATCAAAGCCAACATACCAACCCGTATTGCTTTTACTGTATCAAGTAAAATCGACTCACGTACTATTTTAGATCAAATGGGTGCCGAATCACTACTTGGCATGGGGGACATGCTGTATTTAGCGCCAAATAGTTCGATTCCTATTCGTGTACATGGTGCTTTTGTCCGTGATGAAGAAGTTCATGCAGTTGTGCAAGACTGGAAAGCTCGCGGCAAACCAAAATATATTGAAAATGTGACGGTATCAACCGATGATAATGATAGCAGTCATGCTGACAACATTGATGAAGATCTCGATCCGCTATTTGATCAAGTTGTAGAGTTTGTGGTTGAAACGCGCAGAGCTTCTATCTCTAGTGTGCAACGAAAATTTAGAATTGGTTATAACCGAGCAGCGCGAATAGTTGAACAAATGGAGATTGAAGGCATCATTAGTGCACCAAGTCATAACGGCACTCGAGAAGTAATTGTGCCACATTCACATGGTGATTTTTAGTCGTAATAATAAATCCATCTAGTTACTAATCATTAGGTGGATGAAATAGGCGTGCAATCCGCCGATTTTAGTATAAATGGTTAACACCTATTACAGAGCTTTAGATAATAGACTTAAAATACATTAAGTTACCCCTAATACGAGATCAACTTAGCACAACCTAAGCATCTCGTTAATACAACCATAATACAGTAACCGTTTGATAGGTATTAGACAATAATGAGTAAATATTCACAGCAAGTGACATTATTAGAATCGCAACTCATCAACCATAAAAACTTTAGTTTACCTGCGCAACTAGCTATTAAGGCATTAATTAAAGAAATTTGCTTATCACCTAAACCAGGGCTAGTTGATATGAACAATAATGGCGCACACCGTGATATGGATTTTCAAACATTTATCCAAAGCATTTCAGCTATTTCAACTTGGTTTGAACAGTTCTATCAATATGGTAAACAAGCAGCCTATCTAAAACCCACTGTATTTTTAAACGGTATTAGACCCATAGGCATACAATGTGAACAAGCTATGTTTAATGCGACCAATCAAATCAATACTCATAAAGGTGGTATATTTGCTTTCGGTTTAATACTTGGTGCTATAGGCAAACTCGAACAGCTCGGCTTAGCATGTCAAATGCAAACAATTTGCGAGCAAGTATCAATAATATGCCAAGGTATCGTCAATAAGGAATTAAAACAAAATAATCCATCTTATTCAATTGGTGAAAAGCTGTATAAACTCCACAACCTTTCTGGTGCACGGGGAGAAGCGGAGTCAGGTTACGCAACAGTTAAAAATATTTCACTCCCTATTTTAAAAAATATGCAGCAAAGTGGCTACGATGAAGAAACTTGCTTATTACAAACCTTGTTATATCTGCTCGCATTTAACCAAGATACCAATTTGGTTGCAAGAGGGGGACTTGATGGATTGGCCTTTGTCCAACAACAAGCTAAAAAACTGATTTTACAAGGCGGTGTGATTCATACTCATGGTCAACAAAATTTAAATAAGCTTGATAACGAGTTAATAAAACGCAATTTAAGTCCTGGTGGCTCAGCTGATCTTATCGCCATTACTTGGTTCTTATCACAGTACTAATTCATCTGTATAACAATAAACAGATGGATTGACCGTATTAAGGTTATTGATTGGCTTTGATTAACTTAACCCTATGCAAGATGGTGTTATATTACTTTAACTTATAACATTCACGTCATTTATGCCTAAATTCATATATATCAAGACGGTAACCAAAAACATCAATCCTGTTTTTTATTGCTTTTTAAATGATAAATCCCATACAAAACAGCCCCTAAAATAGCCATAATAGCTAAAATAAAATAAGCGAGACTCATTGAATATCGTAAACTCACGTATCCAACAATAACAGGAAACAATGTCATACCCAACGCGTAAATCGCTTGAAATAAACCCATCGCCGCCGAGCGCGCATAAGCTGGAATAGTAGATGTTGCTTCAAAAGTTAGAAAAGAAAATAATATTCCTGTGCCCATTCCAGGAATAACTTGTAGTAATAAAATGGCATAAGGTGATGAAACTTTCGGTATCAAAATGCAATACAACGCCAGCAACATAAAAGACAGGAAAATCCAAGTAGATATACTCAATTTATTAACCAAGTTACTTGCCCCTACTTTACCAAACAAGACTGATGCCAACATATAACTTATTGAAGATAAACCAATTAAGCTTGAACTAGCACCTAATCCACTTAATATCTGATTAGTAAATGACATAGTTGTCGACATTTGTATCCCTTGCTGAATTAAAGCCAACAAAGAAAAAAACAGTAATTTACGATCAAAAAACACGTTAAACAAATTATGATAATCAAAATTGTGATGAATTCTTTCAGGGTATTTCAGTCTGATAGCTAAGATAAAAGCAATAAATCCGCTTAAACAACTGAGTAAACAGATAAATTGCATCCCAAAATATTCAAATAGCAAGGTACTTGATAAAAATGCTAAAAAAATACCAAGATTATTCACCATAATAATTAAGCTAGTGGCATAACTTTTTTTCGATTTAGGATAAAACCCCATAAACAACACCATAAATGAAATCCACATGGCGCTGGCAAATCCCGAAATAATATTACCAATCAAAAATCCCCAACCAGTAGGTTGTATAAGACGAATAATTGAAGCAAATCCAGCTAAAAACGATCCTAATACGATAAATATCTTATGCTTTTCTTTAACATTGGCTAATAATCCAACAGGTATGCGTAAAAATAACTGTGAAACACCATAGGCGCTAACCACCATACCAATAAAATTGGTCGTCATATGGATTGCAGCTAAATAAGGGGTTTGATAAGGGATATAAATATATTGTGCATACCAGAAAAAAAACACAATACACAACAACAAATACGATCTTTTTTTTGCCACTTTCATTTGAACAACATTTTATTGCTTATAATTACTTTATGTAAAAATATATCTAAATTAGATATTTAGCAACAAACAAATCCATCTTGTCTAAATTTTTAAACTATGTTAGCTTGAAGTAAGTCAAACAACGATAAAAATAATTTTACAAATTAGCAGAAAATATCTTCTATAAATTTTTATAACCGATATTCCCTATACCTTATTTGGCGGGTTTTAGTTTTTATCAGTGTGTAACCATTCTGTAATGTAATGGAGAAAATAATGGATTATCAAACAATTGCACAACAAATTTTACAATTAGTTGGTGGTAAAGCTAATGTTGTTAGCTTAACGCATTGCTTTACTCGTTTAAGGTTTCAATTAGTTGATAGCAACAAAGCTAATCGTGAAAAATTATTACAAACAGAGGGCGTTATTTCAGTTGTAGAAAGCAGTGGACAATATCAAGTAGTACTAGGAAATAAAGTCACCAAAATTTATCAAGAAATCATGCCATTGCTCGGAAAATTAGAGACCAGCGAACTAACGCCACCTAAAGTATCAATTGGCGTAAAAATTCTTAACGCTTTTGCTGCTATTTTTACGCCCGTGATTCCGGCAATTGCCGCATCCGGTATGTTAAAAGGGATTTTAGCGATTGCTGTTATGATTGGCAATTATTACTATCAAACTGATATCAAAACTTATAACACCTACACGATTTTACATGCTGCATCAGATGCAGTTTTCTACTTCATGCCAATAATACTAGGCTATACCGCTGCTAAAGTATTTAAAGCCCACGAATTTATATCGATGATAATTGGGGCAACGTTATGCTATCCATCAATTGTCAATTTAATGGCAAGTAAAACTGAAGTTACGCTGTTTACTATTGAATTAACCAAAGCAAGTTATACTTCTAGCGTTATTCCAATTATTTTAGCCATATTTATTTTAAGTTACGTACAAAGATTTTTAGAATTTATCATCCCTGAAGTATTGAAAATTATCATGGTACCAACCTTTTCATTACTGATTATGATACCAGCTACATTACTTATTTTCGGTCCTATTGGTATCTACATTGGCGAATTTATAAACTGGATCTATTACTACATTATGGGTGTTAGTCCTATTTTATTAGGGGCATTTATCGGTGGTGTATGGTGTATATTAGTCATCTTTGGTGCGCATCGAGCAATTGTACCAATCGGCATTAATGACGTAGCGCAAACTGGACGCCAGAACTTACTTGCTTTCGCTGGAGCGGCAAACTTTTCACAAGCTGGCGCGGCATTAGGTGTATTTTTCAAAACCAAAAATAAAAATTTAAAAACAGTTGCGGCATCGGCAACCATTACCGCTTTATTTGGTATTACTGAGCCCGCAATTTATGGTGCGAATTTAAGATTAAAAAAGCCGATGATTTGTGCGGTTATTTGTGGCGCTATCGCGGGTGGACTAATGGGCTGGGGAGGATCGTACGGTACTGCTTTTGCCAATCAAGGGGTTTTAACTATTCCCGTTTACGCTGAAGCCGGTACAACTGCATTTTTATGCTATTTAATTGGCATATCTTTTGCCTTTTTCGGTTCATGCATTTTAACGATGATTGTTGGATTTCAAGATCTACCCAGTGAGGAAATTTCTACATCAAACCAAACGCATAGCCCAGATTTATTACTTTCCGATCAAACTATTACCTCCCCTATTAAAGGGCATGTTATTGCGCTTAGTGAAGTTAAAGATGAAGTGTTTGCATCTGGCGCGATGGGTAAAGGTGTCGCTATATCTCCAGAAATCGGTGAAGTCATTGCACCAGCAGATTGCACAGTTACAGTACTTTATCCCACTTTACATGCTATTGGTTTAAAATTAGATAATGGATTAGAACTATTAATACATATTGGTATCGATACGGTAAAACTGCAAGGCAAATATTTTCAATCTTATGTTGAAGTGGGGCAACACATTAAACAAGGAACTAAAATTGTATCCTTTGACATCGATAAGATTAAGCAACAACAATACGATTTAACAACATCAATAATTGTCGTTAATTCAGAACAATATAAAAATGTCGACTACACCAAAGATATCGACGTTAATTATCAAGACCAATTATTATTTATTCAAGTTTAGAGGTAAAAATATGAAAACATTTGCTAAGGATTTTTGGTGGGGTGCATCCTCTTCTGCATTTCAAATTGAAGGTGGATGGGATGCCGATGGTAAGGGAATGACCGTTGCTGATTATAATTCATTTCAACGTTCAGCAGTGCAAGCCGATAGCAAAGTTGCCAGTGATTTTTATCACCATGTAGAGAGTGATATTGCGTTGTTTAAAGAGCTTGGACTTAAAACTTATCGTTTTTCCATATCTTGGGCACGTATTATTCCGGATGGCGATGGTGAAATAAATCAAGCTGGGATCGATTTTTATAATCGAGTAATTAACGAATTAATCAAAAACGATATCATTCCATTTATTACCCTTTATCATTTTGATTTACCTTTTGCATTAGTTGATAAATATAATGGTTGGCAAGACCGTCGTTGTGTCGATGCGTTTAGACGCTATGCTCAGATCTGCTATAAAGCATTTGGTGATCGGGTAAAACATTGGCAAATCAATAATGAACAAAATTTAATGATTCGTGTTAACGAACGAATGAACATGTATAAAGTCGCACCAGCTGATGCTGAAAAAGTGAGAGCTCAAATGGATTATCACATGTTTGTTGCGCATGCGATGGCAACTAATGATTGTCATGAGCTAATTGCCGGAAGCAAAGTGGGACCGGCGGTATCATCCACCATGACCTACCCTGCAAGTAACAAACCAATGGATGTTTGGGCAGCTAAAATGAATGATAATTTTAAAACTAATTATGCCCTAGAAATGTACTGTTTTGGAGATTATCCGGGATACTATAAACATTATTTGCAACGTTGTGGTATCTACCCTATTACACAACCAGAAGATGCCGAAATATTAAAACAAGCTAAACCGGATTTTATTGCGGTAAATTACTATCGAACATTAGTCGCAAGCTATTTACCGGAAGACGCAAAGCATCCATTTGGCACTAAACATAATGATATCGATTTTGATCTGTATGGTTACTTTAAAATTGAAAAAAACCCGAATTTAACAGCAAGCACTTACGGTGCGCAAATTGATCCAATGGGTTTACGTTTAGTCCTAAATGAATATTATCGACAATACCGCTTACCCCTAATCATCACTGAAAATGGCTTAGGTACACCAGACGAATTAACACCAGATAATAAAGTGCATGATGATTACCGCATTGATTATATTAAAGCTCATATTTCAGCTTGTCATGATGCGATTGAAGATGGTGTTGAGTTATTTGGTTATTGCCCATGGTCAGTTATTGATTTATTAAGTTCTCATCAAGGATTTAAAAAACGTTATGGCTTTGTTTATGTTGATCGAGATGATCATGACTTAAAAACACTTAATCGAATTAAAAAAGATAGCTTCTATTGGTATCAAAAAGTAATTAAAGATAATGGAGTTTAACCCTTTCATAGCTATCAATTGACAAACATGGGGCTAAATAAAGCCCCATTCTATTGCTGAAAATTGTGTTAATTACTGATTTATCACATAGCTAACCTGATGTGCTTCGGTCGGTAAGGGAACTTGCCATTTACTAAACATACGCTGAATTTTTTTATTCGCTAAGCTTGTATCGCGTTTTAAATTACGCCGATATAACTCTTGTTCCGGTTGTTCTATATAAACGATTTCAACCTCAGCGTGATAGGCATAAAGTAGATCGAGTGCTTTTTGCCGCATGTCTTGTGATAAATGTGTGGCATTCCAAATAAAAGGCTGCTTATCTCGTAGCCATTGTTTCACTTTAGCTAATACAAATTGAATCACTAATCCTTCATTTTCACCATGCTTTAATTTGAGTTCACTGCGCGCGTCATCATAAGAAGCAACTGGCCATGTTGGATAATGCTTGCTTACCCAACTATTTTTGCCCGAAGCCGGTAAACCAGACATCAATATCACTTTTGATCCTTGTTGTGGATATAGCGCATAATCAGGCAGGACATTACTGCCGCGAAAATAGTGTACTCGCGTATAATCATCAACAAATTGACGAGGTTTATAAAGGCAATCTTCTTCCAACGCGAGTTGTTTAAATAACTCAACTTCATCCAATACTCTAGCTTTATCAGTACAGATACGCCCCAGCATATCCGCTTTCGCTTGCAAGCATAGCATCCAAACCGGTAATTGCCATGACAGACGATGCACAAGGTATTGGGGTGAATAGCGCTGATGTGCATCACTTAACGCAAAAAACGGAACCTGATGAACCGCGATAATACGACATATCTGTTCACGTAGTTCAAAAGGTACGGCCATTTGCCACAACAATACTCTGCTACGAATTTCCCCCTTTTGGGAGTGTCTTGGTTGACTGATTTTACCCGTGACCTCATCAATCACGGTAGTTTCTGGTTTAGCAATATCATGTAACAATGCGGTCATAAATAACACAAATTGTTGCTCCTGAGTAGCTTTTGCAAACTCAGTCTGTTCAATTAATGCGCGCAATACCATTTGTGTATGTATCCAAACATTACCTTCACCATGATGTAACGGGTCTTGTGGTGTGGTAATAAGCGCAGTTAACGCTGGAATACACGTTAACCAGTCATCAAAATTATCTTTAGCAATACTGTTAGCCACTTGCTGTTGTAATTGTAAATAGTCCATTATTTATCTCCCTACATCAACTTGCTGATTCCAATTGACGGTTAACTGTGGTGCGTATAAATCGACATTATCGACCAGTTGATTGGCAATAAACGGTTGCTCTAAATGGTGTTGGCCAGCGTCTAAAATAGCTTGCACAAAATCTTGTCTCACCCATTTTAAACGATCGATTGTGTGATGTTCGCTTTCGATCTTTAAATACAGTCCTTCCATTAAATCCGAGCGGTCACACTGCTGCCACGCTTTAGTTAAATCTAGCTTTTCACGTGTTACTATTTTTTCAAAACAAGCCTGCCAATGCTGAGTTTTAGCTAAAGATTGTTTAACTAATGCTAATAAGTCAGCTAATTTAGTCGGTGCTTGCCCAGCAAATAGCACCGGTACTGATAATACCGGACCATTAGCTAATAGTTGGTGCCGCCTTTGGGTCGATAAAAAACATTGTTGTTGTCTATCCCAAACATCAAATTCACAAAAATAGTGAGGTAATGCATCATAAAATATAGTGTGTTTTTTATGTAACCATTCACCATACATAATATAACGATCTTCTAATCGCTCTAATAGCCAATGTTCATGTACACTAGCCCAGTGTTTTAATAGATTAAATTGACGCTCTCTTGACCCACCCATTAAGTAGTGGCCGCGCGATTGTAATAACAGTTCGCCACTTTGCGAAAAGCTTATAGCACAGTTAGCACCATCGAGTTTTTCTTCAACGACAATATAACAATTATGTAACTCGTTATAAGCGCGCTGTCCGTCAGTGCTATCACCAAATTGTAAGCGTGAACCCTGTAAATGAGGGGTTCTTGGATATTTAATTAATTCTAAATTTTGAATATAAGATTCCATTGTCATGATGTTTTCTCCAAAAATATAAGGAAAAACCGACAAGGCAAAAATCTATAAATTGAAGTGCAACGAGAATGCTTTGAGAGGTAAAAGCAAAAATACAATATGATAGAAAATACCGTGTCGGCATTAAGATAAAGTGTTAACTACAGGCATTTTGCCACCTCGCTATAATAAAAAGTTTAGGTTAAAAAAACGGCGCCATTATCTGGTTGTGCAGCTAGCTTGTCAAGTCAATTTATAAAATTTAACAATCAATGCTAGTAACAATAAAGAATTTCAGTATGATTATAAGTAGTAAACGAAGATGACGTGACTAAGGTTATTATGGATGTTGAAATTGTGCGATTTCCCACAACAAATTTAGTGGTTATCGAACATCATGGTTCGCCACTGTTAGAACATGAAACTGTCAATAAACTCATTAAATGGCGACAAGAGAACAACTTATTCGATAACGAAAAATACCGATGTTATGGTATCCATTACACCAATCCCGCTATCACACCGTTAGTACAGCATCACGTCGATTTTGCTATATCAATAGACAAGCCTATTGCTAAAAATCCCTATGGTATTGTCAGTAAAACCATTCCCGCGCTCCGTTGTGACAAAGCACGTGATATTGGTTCGCCAGACAATAACCAAGCTATCATCTATCTACTTGAGCAGTGGTTGCCACAAAGTAGAGCGAAAATAGGCTATTATCCACCGATTTTTCATTACATAAATGTAGGATTAACTTTTCCAGCATCAGAGATGATAACCGATGTTTACTTACCATTAGCATGACAAATAAACTCGGTTATTTAAGAGAACAAAGCTTATTTAGGTGAGTAATCAGCACCAAAATAGTGTTGGCTTATTGTCGTTAGTTTGCCATTATTGATAATTTTTTGTATACCTTGGTTAATATCTTGAGTTAATCGCTCACCACTTGCGCCTTTACTAATTAACAAATAACTAAATGGAGAACCAATACGATCACCATCTTCTTGACTTAATTCTATCGTTTTGAGATTGAGTTTATGCTCATTGATATATTGCGATAGCATCACGTTATCTATTAATTGAAAGTCGTATTGACCACTCTCAACATGTTGCAAGACAGGTAGTAAATCGGCTTCACTATAAACAATTTTAACAGGATTATTGGGATTTTGTTCATTGTAGGTTTCTAATGCAGTCGCATAATTAAGTCCTGGTGTTACTTCAGTTGATTTTCCTTGAAGATCAGAAAAGCGATTAATGTTATTGTTACTTTTAGCAACAGCAATAACATACTGATTTCTAAAAATTGGATCGGAATAGAAATATTTCTCTTTGCGCTTTTCATTCATAGCATAATTATTGGCACCAACTTGATAACGCTGAGAGTCAAGTCCAGCTAAAACAGATGAGAATTCTGTCACTTCAAAACTAATTTCATATTGAGGTAACTCGCTAAATATGGCTTTCACCACATCAATATCATAACCCACCAATTCCCCTTTTTCATCGACCGTCGTAAAAGGGCTTGGTGATCCTGAAGTCCCAATAATAATTTTTTGTTTTGTAGTGGATTGTGAATCTTTATTTTGGTTATCACAACCAGACAAAAACAACGCGGCTAATATGACAAACCCATACCATTTTTTATAATTCATACCGTAATTCTCCTTTCATTTTAAATGAGCATTATTGAGTTAAACTTAAATAAAACCCATATTTTTCATTTCAATTCGATGATCGGCTTGATATCGAGCCATACCTGTTTTCATTAAATCAAACCCTAAGTTTTTATAAAATTCTACTGTTTGTGGATGAGTATAAAGAATGATATTGCAATGCTGTACCTGCTCAACTAGTTTTTCAACAATTAAGCGACCATATTGTTGCCCGTGCAAGTGTTTAGCTAATGCAATGTTATAAATCGCCGCCTGACAAATACCATCGGATAATGTACGACCAACGCCTACAACGCGATCTTGTTCCAGTAGAAAAATTACACCATAACTGTTTTTAAACACTTGCTCTTGCGTTGTTGCATCGAATGAACTAAGTCCATAAAAAGCCAATAAATCGGCGACATCTTGCCAATTAATATTTTCACAATGTTGTTGAATCTTTATACTCATTGATACCTCTTAAACTGATTAGATTTCATAATCCATTTGCATTGCACTGTAATATCTCGCTAAAAAAGATTTGGTTCGTGATTGGGTCGGATTAGTAAATACCTGCTTAGGTGAACCATCCTCAATAATTTGTCCTTTATCTAAAAACAGCACTCGACTAGCCACTTCATGCACAAAGCTCATTTCGTGCGAGACAAGGATCATCGTAATCCCTGATTGTGCCGCTAATTTGATGGTCGATAATACTTCGCCGACTAACTCAGGATCGAGCGCTGAAGTGGGTTCATCAAGCAGTAACACTTTAGGGTCCATCGCTAATGCTCTGGCAATCGCTACTCGCTGTTGTTGTCCACCAGATAGCTGTTTTGGATAGTGGTACATTCGTCCCTCAAGCCCGACTTGAACAAGCTTTTCATGCGCAATTTTACGTGCTTTATCCTTTGGTAATTTTTTTACAATTATCAAACCCTCCATCACATTTTCTAAGGCATTTTTTTGATGAAAAAGATTAAATTGTTGAAATACCATAGCTGACTTTTGGCGAAACTGAACAATATCGCGTTGTTTAATGCGGCTAACATCCAAGCCAAAATTGTCAATTTGGATGTTACCTTGCTGGGGTTTTTCAAGTAAATTTAAACAGCGTAGTAAGGTGGATTTACCTGCACCCGATGCACCGATAATGGCAACGACTTCATGCGGTTTTATGGCAAAATTAAGATGATCTAAAATAAGATTATCCTGAAAAGATAACGTTAAGTTCTGTACCTTAATCATAATAATTTTCCTCGGCGATAACTGGGCGTATTCACACTGTCAGAAATCGTTAACCGGTTTTCCATATACTTAATGATTAATTCAATAATAATGGTTAAAGCCCAATAAATAAGCGCTAAAGAGATATAAACCTCAAAATAACGATAACTGTGTCCTGCTAAGGTTTTACCGCGACCTGTCATTTCAGTGACTGAACAGACAAAGGCTAACGAGGTTCCTTTAAGCAAGCCGATAAAAGCATTACCAAGATTTGGTAATGCCACAATAAATGCTTCAGGAATAACAATACGTCGTAACAATTGGCTATAACTCATCCCTAACGATTGTGCCGCCTCAATCTGACCTTTATTGACCGATTGTAACGCGGCTCGTATGGTCTCGGAATTATAAGCAGCTTCATTAAAAGAAAAGGCAACGAGTACAAATAGCATTGGAGGTACACTATTAATATTAAAATCAGTATGATAAAAATAGTTGATATAACGCAGAACAATTGGGATCCCATAAAAGCTTAAATAAAGCTGAACAAGTAAAGGCGTTCCTCGAATGAATGAAACAAAAACCGATGCTAGTTGTGAAAGAACAGGAATTTTATTCATTTTAACAATGGCAATCACTAACCCAAACATTACGCCAAGCAGCATTGAAAAAAAGGTAATAAATAACGTGACTGGCAAATAAGCCAGTAACGTAGGTATTTGAGTAAATATCAATCCGAAATCTAATATATTTGGCATGCGTATTATCCCAATAATCAATTATTGATGAGTACGAAATTGTTTATCTCTGTTATGAGGAGTATGCCAATGACTTACATCAGGTCCTAAGGGCAAAATATCATAAGGATTATGGGCATTATTACCTAAAAAGTACCCTTTTTTAATTGACTCAAAATCGGTTGTTTCACCAAAAGCGGGGATTTGATAAAGATCTCGGGCATAAGCCCATAAATTAGGAAAATCAATAATTCGATTACGATTTGTGTTAAAAGCAGCATAATAAGCCACATCAAAACGCGCTAATGTAACGTATAAGCGGATATCCGAATCGGTAATGTGATCGCCAAAAAGATATCGAGACTTACTTAGGCGTTTTTCTAGTTCATCTAACCGATTAAAAACAAGATGATAAGCGTGTTCGTAAGCTTTTTGTGAGCGAGCAAATCCAGCTTTATAAACACCATTATTTACTTCATGAAAAATCACATCATTCAATTCATCAATTTCAGTACGTAAATGTTCAGGATAGAGATCAGGCGCACCCGCTTTATGGAAAGGTTTGAATGCGGTTTCCCAATAGTTGGTTAATTTAAAATAGTCGTTGTTGACAACTTTGCCGGTTTTTACATCGACAACGGTCGGAACAGTGGCTCTTCCATTATATTCAGGATCGGTTTTAGCGTAAATTTCTGGTAAATAACGGATGCCTAACACTGGGTCAACACCATTAGGATCAAGTGAAAACTCCCAACCATGCTCAGTGCGAATTGGCGCAACTTTGCCAACACTGATCACATTTTCCAAACCTAATAATTTGATAACAATCATCTGCCGATGTGCCCAAGGACAAATCGCCGCCCAAATTAAACGATAACGACCAGCCTCAACCGGTAACATGCCCGGTTTATTTCCAAATGGGGTATCAAAACGATTTGTTTGACGAACAAAAGCACCGTCTTGGTTAATTTCATTATTTTCGGTAGTAACAACTTTTCCTATCGCAATGGCCATATGCTTACTCCTATTTTTTGATGCGTTAATTTCAAACAATCCAACCCTTGGATAAAATCAATCTAACATCAAAAAATTAATGGATAAAATAACAAATAAGCATATTTATATAATTATCAATTATATAGAAGATGGTGTCTGAGCAAATAATTAACCTAACAACAATAACTATTTACCTAGACGTTTGTACAATCTTTCAGGGCGGCCTATCTTTCCATGATTAAGTTCGACAGTTAATACTTTAGTTTGAACACAATACTCTAAATAGCGTCTAGCTGTAGTTTTACTGATTTTTGCTTTTTCAACAATTTCATCAACGGTTTGAGGGGTATCGGTATGCATAAAAAGATCTTTAACCTTTTGCAAGGTAATTTCCTCTATCCCTTTTGAATGACGATTAATATCAACAAAATCTTTGGTTTGTAGGTTGAACAGTTCATCAATTCTTCGCTGATTGACATGCTTTTGTAAGCTTTGACGATATAAGAACAGTTCGAAACGTGCTAAAGAGTGTTTTAAACGTTGGTAAGACACCGGTTTAATTAAATAATCGAATGCTCCATATCTAATGGCTTTACTACAGGTATCCATATCGCTAGCTGCGGTAATAAAAATAACATAACAATTTAAGTTGTTATTAATAATATATTCAAATAATTCAATACCTTTGCCATCAGGCAAATAGTTATCTAATAAAATTAAAGTGGGTTTTAACTTTTCTACCATCTTTTTTGCTTCCTCTAAATTGGAAGCAATACCTACGACTTTTACTTTTGTATCTCGCTGAATAAAATCAGCATTTAATTCTGCCAAAATAGGCTCATCTTCAACAATGAGAACTTTAATAGCATCTTCTTTATTTTCTTGCATACTTTAACCTCTATTTTTTGGTATAAAAACGGAAAAAATTGTTCCGTAAGGCTGATTATCTCCAAACGTAATATAACCATTTGCCTTTTTTATGTAGGTTGACACAAGGTGTAAACCAATACCATGTTCTTTACTATCTTGTGAAGTAACGCCCGGTTCAAAGATAGAGTCTCGAAGCTCTTCTTCTACCCCACAACCTTGATCGCTTACTTCAATGACAATTTCGTCTGTAGCATCACTTATATATAAATAAATGGATTTATCACCATTATCGTTTTTTAAACACGCATTAAATGCATTATCAAGTAGATTACCCAATATAGACATAAATTCAGTTTCAGATATTGAAGTAGGTAATGCATTTAATTGACACGCTGGGTCAAATATTAAGTTCAAACCAATTTCATGTGATTTTGAATATTTACCAATTAATAATCCACAAATAGCGGCTATTTTAAAATGCTGGGTAATGAAATCTAAATTATTTTGATTATCAGCTGAATGTAAAGCGATAAATGACTGTGCCTCATCATAACGCTTCATATAAATTAAACCAGATAATGTTGCCATCCAGTTTAGATGTTCATGCCTAATTGCCCTTAAATTATCAACATACTGGGTAACTTGGGTTAATTGCATACTCAATACATTAATATCATTGAAGTTGCGAAAAGTGATTACCCAACCTTGAATTTTATCATCAACAATAATTCTAATCCTATTAGCAATCACGCTCGTTTCGTTAAAATAACAAATATAATCATGGATATCTTGATTTTGATTATCGCTACCATAAATAAAATCATTAGATTGAATAAAATCACGTAGATTGCGATTAAGCAAATCATCATCATGATTATTAAAGTTTAACATACTTCTCGCCGATTGATTGATATTGATTATTTTGTAGTTAAGATCAATTGCGATAATGCCTTCAAAAATTGACTCCATAATCGATTTTTGACTTTTAACCAGTAATGCAATTTCGTTTGGTTCTAAATTGAACATCTGCTTTTTAATGGATTTAGAAAAGCAAAATGAAAAAATAAACAATGCCAAAAATAGGAGTGAACAAAAAATGATAATAGGGATAAATTGATTAACATGTAAGACATGAATGTCATCAATCATATAACCAACCGAAACAATACCAATAACTTTACCCTTATCAATAATTGGTGCTTTTCCGCGCAGGGCTAAACCGAGTGAGCCTTGGCTTATAGTAACACTACTATTACCACTTAACACTTCGTGATTATCGCCACCAACCATAGGGGAATTTAATGCACTATTTGCGGTATGATATAAACGATAGGCCTGAGCATCGCCTATTACAATATAGCTTGCGTCGCTTTGCTCATAAATATCCGAAATTAATTGTGCTATTTTATCGGTATCTCTTTCTTCAACATACTTGATTAAACTCGGTATAACAGCCAGTTCCTTGGCTTGTATTTGTGCTTTTTCGCCTAAACTTCGATACAGCGAAGTTTCTGTCAAATTCCATATATAGCTTTGTAGTAAAGCTAAAATAATTAATGAAAAAATTAAAAGAGAGAAAAATAATTTTGTTGTAAATGATAGATGAATACGTTTTCGCATTTTTATACTTAATTGTCTATTTAATATCGCTAATGGTGAGTTTAACACATGATTAAAAAACATAGAGCCTTTAAAACCATAAAAACCACTGTCAATTTATGATTTATATCACAAAAATAGTATTAATATTTTGTCACTATATGCGCCATTCAAACAAAGCAAAAATATTTTGGAGATAAAAAAAATATGGTGGATTTCAATTCAGTTGAAAAAAAGCAGAATGAAACGGTTAAAGATAACATACAAAGCGAATGTAACACGCAAAAGTTTTGGCCATACGGATGGTGGAAACTTATGGATAATTATAAAATTGGTGTGATTCCTTTACCGCTATTTATTATAGCTGGTATCTTAATTTTCGCTGAAGTTTTAGTAACAGGCAAACTACCAAGTGAAATCGTAGTGATGGTCGTTACTTGTGCCTTTTTTGGTTTTTTATGTGGCGAAATTGGTAAACGTTTGCCAATCGTTGGTAAAATGGGTGCAGCTGCAATTTGTGCAACCTTTATTCCGTCTGCTTTAGTCTATTATGGCATTCTACCTAAACCGGTTGTTGAAGCGACAACGAAGTTCTATAAAGATACTCACATTCTTTATTTATACATTTGTTGTATCATCGTTGGTAGTATCATGAACATGGATAAGAAAACCCTTATTCAAGGTTTCTTAAAAATCTTTGGCCCAATGGTTTGCGGTGAGATTGTCGGAATGCTTGTCGGTGTAGGTGTAGGTTATCTACTTGGTTTAACACCGTTTGAAACATTCTTCTTCTTAGTATTACCTATCATGGCGGGTGGCGTTGGTGAAGGTGCAATTCCACTTTCAATTGGCTATGCTGCAATTTTAGGTATGGAACAAGGTGAAGCACTTGGCCGAGTATTACCAATTGTTATGTTAGGTGGTTTAACAGGTATTATTTGTGGTGGTGTTCTTAACCGTATTGGTAAAGCGTATCCACATTTAACCGGTAATGGTCGTTTATTACCAGCGGATGAAAACGATATTGCTGGCAGTAAAACAACTAAAGCTGATTCAGTTATTGATGTAACAACTTTTGCTTCAGGTGTATTATTAGCCGCTATTCTTTACATGGTTGGTATGATTGGCCATAAAGTAACAGGTATCCCTGCACCAGTAGGTATGTTATTTGCTGCAGTTCTTGTAAAATTAGTATCAGGTGTTTCACCAAAAGTTTTAAGTGGTTCACAAGTGGTTTACAAGTTCTTCCAAACCTCTGTTACCTACCCAATCTTATTTGCTGTAGGTGTTGCAATCACACCTTGGGATAAAATTGTATCAGCCTTTACGTTAGTAAACTTGACAGTTATTGTGTGTACTGTTGTTAGTTTAGTTACCACTGGATTCTTTGTAGCTAAAAAATTAGGTATGTATCCGGTTGATGCAGCAGTAATCTCATGTTGTCAAAGTGGTCAAGGTGGAACAGGTGACGTTGCTATCTTAACTGCCGCTGAACGTATGGAATTAATGCCATTTGCTCAAATTGCTACCCGTATCGGTGGTGCGATCAATGTATCAGTATCATTACTCATTCTCGGCAATTTCTTAGTATAGTTTTAACATATTTAAGAGCAACCTTGGTTTATACTAAGGTTGTTCATTTTTATTTTGTATTTACAATCAACATAAACAGCTTTTAAGGAGTTTTCATGAAGCTTGTCAGTTATCTTGTCTCTGATCGAGCAAGTTTTGGTCTTCTCACTGAAAATGGCATTATTGATTTAAGAAAAAAATTAGACGATAAATACGTCGACTTAAAATCATTACTTGCAGACAAAGAAGGATTATCTATTGCCAAAACCTTTCTTGACGCACCATGTGACATTGATGAACAAGACATTACTTATTTACCAGTCATTCCTAATCCTAACAAAATTTTATGTGTAGGAATGAATTATGCAGAAAAACGAGCAGAATTTAATGAAACCAGTTCTGCGCCGACATTATTTGTTCGTTTTCCTGATTCACAAACTGGTCATAAAACCAATATTATTAAACCTGCTATTACAAATGAGTTAGATTACGAAGGTGAATTAGCCATTGTTATTGGTAAATTTGGTTTTAGAATTAAGCAAGAAGATGCTTTATCACACGTAGCAGGTTACAGTTGTTACATGGATGGCTCTATTCGTGATTGGCAATATACTTGGTTTACAGCAGGTAAAAATTGGCCAAGTACTGGCGCATTTGGTCCAAACTTAACAACCACTGATGAAATCCCAGATCCGACTGTATTATCACTGACCACATATCTAAATGGTCAACAAATGCAGCATGACTCAATTTCTAATTTGGTCCATACTGTACCTGAATTAATTGCATATATCAGTACCTTTACACATTTATCACCAGGCGATGTTATCCTAACAGGATCACCGGGTGGAGTGGGTAAAAAACGTCATCCACCTGTATTTATGCAAGATGGTGATAAAATAGAAGTAGAAATTACTAAAATCGGACGTCTAATTAACACTGTTGTTGCAGAAAAAAGGTAACATTATGTATGATTTAGCTGATTATGAAGTTATTGATATTTCGAAGTCGGAACAAGATTATCAAGCGATAAAACAGTTACTCGCGTTATCAGATCTTGACTTAGACTCTCAAGTGACCATTTTTACAGTAGCAAAAATTAACAGTAAAATTATTGCTTGTGCAGGTATGGACCGTGACATCATCAAATGTGTTGCTATTGATCCAGAATATCGAGGTAATCAGCTTAATTTAACCTTAATGGATCACACTATAAAATATGCCAACGAACAGGGCTATTTTCATCTATTTTTATATACAAAACCTGAAAATATTGATTTTTTTAAAGGATGCGGTTTCTATCCTATTGTTGAAATAACAAATCTTGTTGTACTGATGGAAAACACCCCTGTTGGTATTCAACAGTACTGTAAACAACTCAGTAGTCTACAAAAAGAAGGTAAAAAGATTGGTAGCATTGTGATGAATGCGAACCCTTTTACCAAAGGTCACCAATATCTTGTCGAATATGCGGCAAATCAATGTGACTGGTTGCATGTTTTTGTTGTCAATGAAAATGCCTCATTATTTTCATTTGAAACTCGAATAAAGTTAGTACAAGAAGGAACTAAGCAGTTCAAGAATGTGACAGTCCATGCAAGTTCACCTTATATTATTTCAAGAGCAACATTCCCTACTTATTTTTTAAAAGATAAAGCAAAGATAAATTACGCTTATATGGGAATCGACCTACTTATTTTTCGAAATTATATTGCCCCAGCGCTAAATATCAGCTACCGCTTCGTCGGAACTGAACCGAATGATGAGGTAACTAAAGCCTATAATGAAGCTATGCGCTATTGGCTTATGGACAATACGGCTAGCCATTCATCGCCAATTACTGTTGTTGAAATTGAGCGAAAAACCGAAGGCGATACGATTATATCGGCATCATTAGTTAGAAAATTATTAGCATCGGGGCAATATGAACAAATAAAACAGTTAGTTCCAACAACAACTTGGGACTATCTTTCAGCTAATTTGGATAAATTTAAAATTTAATACATTTTAAAAGGTAAAAAAATGAAAATACAAAAAGAAGCCATGGCTGGGACTCTCGAATCGAGTGATTTGTTAGTCAAAGTTATGCCAAATACAGGGATAGAAATTGTTATTAATAGCGATGTTAATAAACAATTCGGCGATCAAATTCGTGCTGTTGTCGATCAAACATTACGTGATCTGAATGTAACCGATGGCATGATAATTATCGATGATAAAGGTGCGCTAGATTGCGCGATTAAAGCAAGAATTCAATGTGCAGTATTACGCGGCGCTGAAGAAGAAAACTTAGATTGGAGTAAATTACTATGAAAAGATTACGTCGAAGTATGTTATTTCTTCCGGGCGCAAATGCAGCAATGTTATCAACTTCTTTCGTATATAAACCAGATTCAATCATGTTTGACCTTGAAGATGCGGTTTCAATTAAAGAAAAAGATTCGGCTCGCTTATTAGTTGCACAAACATTATTACTACCTGTTTATAAAGAACATGGTATCGAAACGGTTGTAAGAATTAATGCGTTAGATACGCCATTTGGTTTAAAAGATCTTGAAGCTGTGGTACGTGCCGGTGTTGAAGTGGTTCGTTTACCAATGACAAACTCAGCAGACGATATTCATGAACTTGAAGCACACGTTGAACGAATTGAAAAAGAGTGTGGTCGTGAAGTTGGTAGTACTAAGTTAATGGCAGCAATCGAATCTGCACAAGGTGTGGTTAATGCTGTTTCTATTGCTAAATCTTCTCCTCGTTTAATCGGTATTGCGCTAGCTGCATTTGACTATTTGGTTGACATGCAAACTGAGCGTGGTGATGGTACCGAACTGTTTTATGCTCGCTGTGCAGTTTTACATGCAGCACGTGTGGCAAAAATTGATGCCTTTGATGTGGTTTATTCCAATGTTAATGACGATGAAGGTTTCTTAAAAGAAGTTAGCCTAATTAAAAAACTAGGTTATAACGGTAAATCACTGATTAATCCAAGACAAATCGAATTACTACATAATGCATATGCGCCAACAGCTGCTGATGTTGAAAATGCTAAAAAAGTGGTTGAAGCAGCAGAAGAAGGAGAAAGAAAAGGCCTAGGCGTTATTTCTCTAAATGGCAAAATGATTGATGCACCGATTATTGAACGCGCTAGAAAAGTTATTGAGTTAGCAAAATATTCCGGTGTACGTAAAGAACTTTGATAGGATGACAAAATGACTACTTCTATAAACAAAAAAATTGATGATTTGCTTAAACAGCATCCCGATCTCAAGAATATTACGCCATTTATTGACGCAAATACGACCACTCCCTATTTAAAAGATGAGTCTAAATACACACGAAAATTATGTGATTCTATTGAACAAGCAATACACAAATGTGAATTACGTGACGGCATGACCATCTCTTTCCATCACGCATTTCGTGAAGGTGATAAGGTTATTAACAAAGTTGTCGAGACGATTAGTAAGTTAGGTATCAAAAACTTAACATTAGCTTCAAGCTCATTGTTAAGCTGTAACTCAGCACTAATTCCACATATTGAGTCAGGCGTGATCACCAAAATTTATACGTCTGGTTTACGAGGTAAATTGGCTGATGCAATTTCACATGGTTTAATGGAAAATCCTGTCCATATCCATTCACATGGTGGACGAGTAAAACTTATCCAAAGTGGTGAAATTAATATTGATATCGCATTTTTAGCTGTTTCAACTGCTGATGAGCAAGGTAATGCTAATGGTGTATCAGGTAAATCACAATGTGGTGCGCTAGGTTATGCCATGGTTGATGCCCAATTTGCTAAAAAAGTGGTATTACTTACTGAAGATATCGTTGGTTATCCTAACCATCCTGCATCTATTCGCCAAGATCAAGTTGACTATATTGTGAAAGTTGATGAGGTTGGTGACCCAACTAAAATTAGCGTAGGGGCTGCGCGTATTACCAGCAATCCACGTGAGCTTATGATTGCACGTTACGCAGCTGATGTAATTGAGTATTCAGGTTATTTTAAAGATGGATTTTCTATCCAAACCGGTTCTGGTGCTTCTTCAACCGCGGCAACGCGATTTTTAGAAAATCGTATGCGCGCTAAAAATATCACTGCATCATTTGCATTAGGTGGTATCACAGCAAGTATTGTTGATTTGCATGAAAAAGGATTAGTAAAACGTTTATTAGATACACAAAGCTTTGATGGCGCAGCCGGTCAATCTTTAGGTAGAAATAAAGATCATATTGAAGTATCAACAAATGTCTATGCTAACCCTGCATCTAAAGGTGCAAGTGTTGATGAATTAGATATTGTTATCCTAAGTGCACTAGAAATTGACCTTGATTATAACGTTAATGTGTTAACCGGTTCTGATGGCGTTATGCGTGGCGCGTCAGGTGGTCACTGTGATACAGCAGCCGGTGCAAACTTAACCATTATTGTTGCACCATTGATCCGTAGCCGTATTCCTACAGTCATTAAAAAAGTCACCACGATTGTAACGCCAGGTGAAAGTGTTGATGTACTTGTGACCGATCATGGTATTGCGGTTAATCCTGCTCGTCCTGAAATAGCAGAACGTTTAAAAGCAGCAAATTTACCAGTGATGAGCATTGAAGAGCTATATCAACGTGCTGTTTCATTAACGGGTGAACCAAAACCAATTGAATTTGAAGATAAAATTGTGGGTATTGTTCACTTCCGTGATGGTTCAGTCATTGATGTTGTTCGTCAAGTTAAAGATTAATTTATCACTTGATAGCATGGCATTTAACTGTGCCATGCTTTTTTATTATGAATAATATATTATTGAAATTCGATGACGGCACACCAGTTTGCCTTGAACAGATGTTGTTGGCTAAAGAACAGCGAGTCGAGCATCAACGTAACGCAATTAAGTGTTACCCTTTTCCACTTATTTCGCTTAGTTTAGTCATTCCAGGCCCAATAAAAAATAGTACTGGTGCTAACGTATTGTTTAAAGAGGCGATAACTGCTATTCACCACTTATTAGCAAAAAATACGCTTCAAATTATGCATGAAGAGCAATTCTGTGAGTTAACAGGCTATGAAGCAATAATTTCAGTCAAATGCCCAAGTGATCAATTAAAACAGCTTTGTATCGAAATTGAAAACAATCATCCATTAGGTCGATTATGGGATATCGATGTTATTGATGCGAAAACTGAGCAAAGTGTTTCACGTACGCAATTAGGATATCAATCCAGACAATGTTTGGTATGTCAAGATATGGCTAAGGTATGTGGTCGAAGCAGAAAACATACTGTTGATGACATGCTTGCTGCTATCGAAAAAATGACGAATGACTATTTTAATTTAGCGACTTAAGTCACCAAACTTAGCGCTATTAATCGCAATGGGAATAATGAAAATAATAATTTGTCATCATCCCCATATCATCTAAAAAAATAGTTTAAATAACCGATAATGCTTGCTGTAAATCAGCTAATAAATCATCTACTTCTTCTAACCCTACTGAAATACGCAATAACTGGTCTGAAATACCAGCAGTTTTACGCGCTTCTGCACTTATTCCAGAATGCGTCATCGTTGCAGGATGGCAAATTAAACTTTCTACACCGCCTAATGATTGCGCTAAAGTAAAAATATTAAGAGCTTTTAAGAATTTTGGCATAACATCTGCTTGACCTGCAAGTTCAAAACTTAGCAATGAACCGAAGCCTTTTTGTTGTTTTTTAGCTATTTCATGTCCAAGATTTGAAGGTAATGATGGATGATAAACTTTTGCTACTTTAGGATGATTAACTAAGAATTCCACTACTTTTTGCGCATTATCTTGTTGTAATTTCACTCGAGCAGCTAAAGTACGTAAACCACGCAATAACAAGTAACTATCAAATGATGAAGTCAAAGTACCAATATTGTTTGCCCACCATAACACATCTGTTGCAAGTTGTTGATCCTTAAACACCAAAATTCCTGCCAATAAATCAGAATGGCCATTTAAAAATTTAGTACACGAATGGGTGACAATGTCGGCACCAAGTTCTAAAGGTTTTTGTAAGATAGGCGTCATAAAAGTATTATCAACCAAAACAATAGCGCCGGCTTCATGCGCTTGACGAGTAATGTCTTGAATATCCACCACGCGTAATAATGGGTTACTCGGAGATTCGATTAAAACTAATTTAGGCCCTAAACTCAATGCTTGTTTTAATGCAATAGGATCAGATTGATCGACAAATTTAGCTTTAAAATAACCTCGCTCACTTAAACTATTAAAAAGGCGATAACTCCCACCATAACAATCATGAGGTGCCACAACTAAATCATTGGGCGTTAATAATGCAACACTAACCAAATGAATAGCTGACATACCACAATTAGTCAAAATTGCATCAGCCCCACCTTCTAACTTAGCAACAGTTTGTTCTACTAATCGCCGACTTGGATTAGATTTGCGCGCGTAATCAAATTGTCTTGGTGTAGCGAACTCTTGATAGCGGTAACAAGTTGAAGGGGTAATCACAGGGACAACACTTCCATATTGATCATCAGTATTTAATCCACCACGAACAGCAATTGTTCCTTGGCTTAAATTTTTTGATTGGCTAGCCATAATATCATCCTAAAACGTTTATTTATTATTAGATACCTTTTGTATAAGAATAGCACAATAAATAAAGCCGTCAACATGTCTAGACGTCTAACTGTCTCGATGTGTAGATTGCAGTTATTAAAAAAAAACGATAAAATTATCCACATTAATTGTAATGTAATACTGGTGAACAATGATGGAATGGAATGGCGAATATATAAGCCCTTATGCAGAGCATGGTAAGAAAAGTGAGCAAGTAAAAAAAATTACAGTGTCAATTCCGTTAAAAGTCCTAAAAATATTAACTGATGAACGTACTCGCCGACAGGTAAATAATTTACGCCATGCCACAAATAGCGAATTATTATGTGAAGCCTTTTTGCATGCCTACACTGGTCAACCTCTACCTTGTGATGAGGATTTACAAAAAGATCGTGAAGATGTTATTCCAATGCAAGCTCAAAAAATTATGCGCAATTTAGGCATTGATCCTAACTTAATCGATGAATAAAATGAAATTTCAAAGCATAGTAAAAACAAAAAGGCGCATTAAGCGCCTTTTTTGATAATGATTCATTACAATCTTATTTTTTGCCGCCAACCATAGCAAAACGTTGTTTGAATTTATCTACACGTCCACCAGTTGCAACATCACGTTGTTTACCAGTGTAGAATGGGTGGCACTCACCACATACGTCAAGATGGATATCGTGACCAATAGTTGAATGTGTTTTAATCACATTACCGCATGAACAAGTTGCTGTAATGGCTGTATATTGAGGATGGATACCTTCTTTCATAATAAACCTCTAAAGTTTGTTCGTATCGCTATATAGATGGCTAAAAGCAAAATCTAAACACCATACGAGTGTTAAAAAAACATGATAAGGGCGCAAATTATACGCCCAATAGTGGCTATAATCAAGTAACAAAATAGTTAAACTGGTAATTGACCTATTGTCACTTGAAGTTCAATTCTTTCTCCATTGCGTAATACAATAATGGGGATTGTTGTACCCGGTTTCAACTCTGCAATTCTATCCATCGTTTCAACAATGGATTTGACCGGTTTATTATCGACCATAATCAAAATATCATTAGCTTGAACACCCGCTTGTAATGACGGCCCTTCCGCATTAGTCACCAAAATGCCTAATACAACCGGTGGATCACTCGGATTTTGAGTCGGGGCAAACTCTAACCCATCAATACCGATATAGCCCCTAATCACTTTACCGTCTTGAATTAATTTATTCATAATTTTAACCGCTAAGGCGGTAGGAATAGCAAAACCGATACCTTCAGGCACTTCATTACCTAGATTTTTAGCAAATGTTAAGGTATTAATACCGACTAATTCACCTTTACTATTAACTAATGCTCCCCCTGAATTACCATGGTTAATTGATGCATCTGTTTGAATAAAGTTTTGTCTTCGATAAGGACTTAATCCATCACGACCTGTCGCACTAATAATACCTTGGGTGATCGTTTGCCCAATATTATAAGGATTACCAATGGCGAGAACCACATCACCTATTTTAGGTTCGCGATTAGGATTAATAGGTATAGTTGGAATATTACTTGCTTCAATCTTTAATACCGCAATATCAACAAGTTTATCAGTACCAACCGATAAAGCTTCAAATATTCGACCATCTTGTAAAGCGACAATAATTTGTTCTGCACCATCAACCACATGATAATTGGTAATAATATAACCATGGTCGCTCATAATTACACCCGAACCCAATGGCGTAATTGCACTATCTTGAGGTTGTTTGGGCAAAGAATTAATAGAGCGACTATAAATATTAACTACCGCTGGCGCAGCAACTTTTACCGCATCTGAATAACTCATCGGATCATTATTAAAAATCGATCTTGGAAAATTTGACTGAGTGCCATTACGCAAGGATGGAAAAATAATTAATAATACAATCGCTAAAACCGCACCAATCAACATTGGCCATAAAAATTTTTTGAGCATTATTAGAGGTATCTAGATAAGAATGAATAGTGATGATTTTATCATATCTAATGACAGGTTAGAATTTAAGTTTTCGCCGATAATATTATCGGCGAAATGTAGCTAAAGCGTTAATTAGCGTAAAATAAGATAAAGCTGGCTATCACCACGCACAATATTTAAAGCAATAGCAGATGGTTTACTATCAATAATTTTACGTAAATCAGCAATATTATTGATTCTTTCTTTATTTACACCAGTAATAAGGTCGCCCTCTTGTAAACTTAATCGTGATGCTGGTGAATTTTTAGCAATACTTTCGATTAATACCCCTTTTTTACCTTTAACATCACCATTGCTTAATGTTGCACCTTCAAGAGCAGGATGTAATGATTTAGCTTCAGTTGAAGATTCATCACTATTTTTTAGTTTAACATCTACTGTCATCTCTTTACCATCACGAATCAAACCTAATTTTACGGTTCGACCTGCGCCAGTAGTGGCAATTTTAGCGCGTAATTCCGCAAAACTATCAACTGGTTTGCCATCCATTGATATAATGACATCACCAGATTTTATACCTGCATCTTTAGCGGCTGAATCATCAATCACTTCACTTACAAAAGCTCCCTTTTGCACATCAAGGTCGAAAGCTTTGGCTATATCTGAAGTTAACTCATTACCTTTAATGCCAAGTACGCCACGTTTAACTTCACCGTATTCGATAAGTTGAGACGTCAAGTTTTTTACCATATTACTTGGAATCGCAAATCCTATACCAACATTGCCACCACTAGGTGCAATAATTGCTGTATTAATGCCAACTAATTCGCCGTTTAAATTCACTAATGCACCGCCTGAATTACCACGATTAATTGAAGCATCGGTTTGAATGAAGTTTTCAAAACCATTCATATTTAGCCCACTACGCGCTAAGGCTGAAATAATCCCGGAAGTAACAGTTTGACCAATTCCAAATGGATTACCAATGGCGACCACAAAATCACCTACGCGCATTTTATCTGAATCAGCTAATTTAATGGCAATTAATTTTTTAGCATCTTCAACCTTCAATAAGGCAATATCACTTTGTGGATCTTTACCAATTAATTTTGCTTTATATTCATGACCATCATTTAATACCACAGTAATAGTATCGGCATTATCAATCACATGATTATTGGTGACAATATAGCCTTTATCAGCATCAATAATCACGCCCGATCCTTGACCGGTAAAAGATCTTGATTGGCTATCTGGATAACCAAAAAATCGTCTAAATTCTTCCGGAATATTAGTTTGCATTTGTGCTGTTCCTTCTACCTTAATACTAACGACAGAAGGTAATACCGTTTCAAGCATAGGCGCTAAACTAGGTTGTGATGCGTTATCTCCCGTTGAAATGGCAGGGAGAGTAGCATAGGCATTGGGTAACCCTGATAAGACCATACCTAACGTTAATGCAATTGCACTGAATAATTTTTTTGGTTTTCGTAAAGAATTATTAATCATAAAACACTCTCGTTTTTAACAATTGATTTTTTTACATTAATGTTTCGCCAGATAACACTGGCGAAAAGAGTTAGAACTAGTTAAGATTTATTTTCGTCTGTTTTAAATAAACCAGAAGGGTTATCAGAATAGTCTTTAGGTTGTTTTTCAAGTGTGATTTCTGTTTTAATATCCGGATCTTTATTCATATCTAAAGCGATAGCAGTGATATCATCATCAGACGAGAATTTACCTGAATTTTCAGCCATATGTTGATAAAGGCGACGAAACTCTTTAGCCATATTATCTAATATTTCTGCACTGTGTGAAAAGTGTTTAACAATAGTCTGTTTTTGTGTTTTAAGCTCTTCTTGTGTGCGTTCAAGTTCACGTTTTACTTTTGCAAACTCACGGCCTTTTCTACTAAACATATTAGTTAAAATAAACCCGATAATAAAACCAATTACTACACCAATCGCCAGATAAATCATCATCTGTTTATCCATATTTCACTCCTTGTATTTATTTTGTTCTAGTATATACATTATCGTTCAATTGTTTTACTTATTTTGCATGGTTAGCAAGTTTAATCAATTGTTTTTTTAATTTATCGGGCGCACTTTCCGCCAAACTATACAAGTATGTTGCACTCTGAGTAGTTAATATGCGGCTTGCACTGGCACTTTTCAATGCATTGTCACTCATTATTGATGAACCAACTAACAGGTCGGGATTAATTTTAAATTGGATAGAAGATAAAGACGGTAAAACTTTTTTACGTATACCCGATAGTAAATGATTTTGCTCATATTTTAATCGAGTTAACCAATTAGCTGAACTCACCTCTAAAATTAGCACACCTTGGCGATAATTCGCAATTCTATAATGCTGTTGTAATGGAGAAGGCAATAACTCATTAATCACATCCGCTAATTTAGCCAATGCAAATGTTCTTTCTTTTATCTCAGATAACCAAGATTGTTGTGACAAAATCGACGGTAATATTTGTGGCTGGTTATAACGCATCTATTATGTTTATCCTTACATTCTTAATGTCACATTAACTTTGTATATAAAATACAACAGTAAATAATTTACCTTATTTCATAATAAATGTCCTGCTATAAAAATGGATTTACAGTTTTTTAAATCTTCATTAAGACATAATAGAAAATAAATTTCAAAATAAGGTGACTTTTATCAAGATTAAAATTTGTGTTCTGAATTTTTCTTATTCCAGAATCATAATACTCTTGCATCAGTTACATTAAGTCGTTGATACAACGAAGTAAAATCAAATGTTATTAATCCTAATAAAAGCACCAATAAATTGAAAATTTATCTTTTAATTCATATTTAAATACTAATTATTTATACACTTTAAAACGTTTTGTTATAAAGCGTAGTGTAAGTAAGTACATTAGCTTATTGCACTTAAATTAACCTTATTTACTGGCTCACCGTTAATATAAAGTGTACGCAATTCTCCTTTTGGTAAGGTAATGACCAGCTCTTGCCAAGCTGGAATATAACTTCCATTTGCTTCCAAACGAAGATCAATTCGATCATTAGTCGAAACTAACTGCCAATTGATCCATAACCCCACACCATTTTGATAAGCATAGCTTTCACCATCATCTTCAAAAAAACAACCTTGAGAGGTATGAATACCTTTAGCTGGGAAAACTTTAAACTCTCGATAATCATCGAGTTTATGATTCACATAAGCTAGGCGTTTTGAAACAGGAATAATCGAACCCGCTTTAACTAACAATGGAAATGATTCTAATGGCGCGGGTAAAGTGATTGACTGTTTACCACTAAACCACTGATGAGAATGATAACAATACCAACCAACCTGATTGTCAGGTAAATAAACGACTCGTTGACGTTGACCCGGTTCAACAATACTTGCCACTAATAAATCCTGACCAATCATAAAATCATCAGTTTCAACAAACGTCTGTAAATCATGTTCATGATCTAAAAATGTTGGTCTTAACATTGGTTCATCGTGTTGATGGGCTTCCCAGAGTAAATTATAAAAATAAGGTAATAATTGATATCGCAGGCAGATTGTATCGCGAATAATCGGCGTAACTTCTTGATACATCCATGGTTCATTGACGGTATGATCATCATTCCAAGAATGAATGGTAAAACGCGGATGCATAATGCCATTTTGTACCCAACGTACAAATAATTCTGCATCTGGTTTATCACCCGAAAAACCACCAACATCATGCCCGACATTATATAGACCGGACAAACTCATGCCTAAACCCATGCGTATATTGTATTTCAGCGTCTGCCAATTGGTACGATTATCCCCCGACCATGTTTGCACATAGCGTTGAATACCGGCACAACCTGAACGAGAAATTAAATAAGGACGAATAGTTGGATTATAGTTTTGTTGTGCTTCCATTGAAGCTCTAGACATAAGTAAAGGCATAACTGGACGAATATGTTTTATCGCAATCTGCTGACCAAAGCCATGACAACGAGCTTCACCATCCCACACTTCGAACTCATTATTATCATTCCATGTCGCGTCGATTCCCATCTCTAAAAGCTGCTCAGTAACGTTTTGTTTCCACCAATTATAGGCTTGTGGATTGGTGAAATCTAAGTGAGAGCCTTCATCATCCCAAAACATTGAGCGTTCAGGTGCATCACTTTCCGAATCTTTAATAAATAATCCTTTATCAGCCACTTCTTTATATTTAGGATGATCTTGTAACAAACAAGGCTTAATATTGGCTGCAATTTTCAAACCCGCAGCATGGTAAGATTGTGTAAACGCTTTTGGATCGGGGAATTTATCATAGTTCCAATTGAACACATAGCGTTTACCATTAATTGATGTATATCCCGAAGAGAGTTGAAATGAATCACAAGCGATACCATGCTCTTTACACAAATCAATAAAATTTTGCATTTGTTCTTGAGCGTTAGGGGCATCAGTATAGAACATTGTTGAACCACTATACCCTAGACTCCATTTAGGACCAAAAAAAGTTTTACCCGTCAGTTTAATGAAAGATTTCGTCACATCGATAATTTTAGGACCTAAAAAGATATAAAAATCGATGTCACCCGCTTCAGCCTGATAACGACGATATGGCAAGTGATAATTATCGTGTTCTGTTCCTAAATCGATCCAACAACTACTTAAATTATCATAAAACAGTCCAAAACTGACTTGATTACGGTGCGTAATGGTAAATGGAATATGCTTATAAAGTGGATCGGTATCTTTAGCATTATACCCCATTGCATCAAGATTACGCATTTCAAAGCGACGACCTGCACGATTAAGATCCCCAGCTTTATCACCCAAACCATAGTATTGTTCATCTTGATACCTTCGTTGGTAATGTGCAATACCATCACCATGCGGGTTTATTAGATATGCACTGGTACTTCTATCTTCAACCAGAAGCTCCCATTGTTGATTTTTGTTCTTATACTCCCACATTAACGACAGTGGTTGCTTAATTGTCACGCGTAAATGTTGTGTGCTAACTGTTATTTGATTATCTGAATGTGATAATTGATATGTTGGTAGTGAAAAACCTTCGGTACTTAATCTATCGCGTCCCTCTAATGGCACATCACCATTCGGCGCAATACTCCAAGTTCTGTCTAATGATAAACTATCCGGTCGCTTAATTAAGACTCGGAACATTCTTTCTTCTAACACGTATAAGCAAAAGTTGTATTTCTCATCCACTAAAAGTTCAATACAATTATTTTGCTCTTTTTTAAATATCCATTTTTTTAACGTTTTCATTAGACAACCTCTTAATTGGTATCAATTTATTTAAAACATTTAACAACACAGTTAGTCAAACACATAAAGCTTTGCGTATAGCGTTACATTGGCATATTATTTATGGATTTTAGTTTGAAAATAACGATGAGCATTATCAAAACAGATATTCCTAACCATATTCCCAACCAAATCAAAATCCGCAGGGATTTCACCATTTTCCATCCAATCACCAATCATATTGCACAAAATTCGCCTAAAGTATTCATGCCTTGTAAAAGATAAAAAACTACGAGAATCAGTTAACATTCCCACAAATTGACTTAATAACCCCATTTGAGAAAGCTGCATCAATTGACGCTGCATACCATCTTTTTGATCGTTAAACCACCATCCCGAACCAAATTGGATTTTACCCGCCATATCCGAGCCTTGGAAATTGCCCACCATAGTAGCTATCACTTCGTTATCACGTGGGTTTAAACAATACAAAATGGTTTTAGGTAATTGATCGGTCAAATCTAATAAACCAAGCAGCGAGGATAAAGGTTCAGCCATTGGCCTATCACCAATAGAATCAAAACCAGCATCGGGCCCGAGTATTTTAAACATTCGTTGATTATTATTTCGTAACGCGCCTAAATGTAATTGCATAACCCAGTTACGCTGATGATATTGCTTACCTAACCACACAAGAATAGCGGTACTAAATTGGGCTATTTCTACTTCGGATAAAGATTGATTCATTAAACGCTTTGTTAGAATGTGATCAAGCTGTTTTTCAGGAGGAATATCGGCATAACGCAATATTTCGATACCATGATCAGCTGCTTGACAACCATGTTGTTCAAAATGATCTAACCTTTTTGTCAAAGCACAACGCAGTTTCTCAAAACTATTAATTTCAATATCAGCAGCTACACCCAGTTGAGCGATATAATCTGTAAATCCGGATAACTCAATTTTAAACACTTTATCAGGTCGCCAACTTGGGCGAACTTTAGTTTCAAACGCATTATCCAAACTAATTTTTTTATGATATTCAAGAGAATCAATTGGATCATCAGTTGTGCCTACCGCTTTTACCTGCATTTGCTTTAAAATGCCTTGGGTAGAAAATTCTTTTGTCGCCAACAGCTCGTTTGCTTGCAACCAAATTCTTTCGGCGGTGTTTTCATTAAGAAGAATATTTTTTATACCAAATGGGCGTTTTAGTTCTAAATGAGTCCAATGATAAATTGGGTTACCTAGCGTCAATGGCACAACTTTTGCCCAAGTTAGATATTTATCATAATCAGTAGCATTACCTGTTATTAGATTTTCATTAATACCCGCAGTGCGTAGTACTCGCCATTTGTAATGATCTCCTGCTAACCAGATTTCAGCTAAATTACGAAAATTTTTATTTTCCGCGATTTCTTTTGGTGAAAGATGGCAGTGATAGTCATAGATAGGTTGATCTTGAGCATAATCAAAATAAAGCCTTTGTGCTGCATCAGTCTGTAATAAAAAATTATCATCTAAAAAACTTTTCATGCTGTCTTATCCAAAATTAGATTAATAAGTCGTTGATTGTTTGTTTTGCGCCTTTATGCATCAAAGAAAGATAATACTCACTCACTTTTTGTTTAAATAGTGCGTTTTTCGGTAAATCGGTTCCAAACACTGCATTAAGGCTGAGCAAGGCATCAACTCTTTCAAGTCCGTCTGGACTGGATTTAACTAAGTTATTAAGCTCATTTAACATTGGATCGCGAACATCAATAGCCTGATTATTATCATCAACGCCCCCAACATAACGCATCCAACCTGCCACACCTAAAGCCAGTAATGAAAAATCAGAATGATGACTAATATGCCAACGGATTGAATCAAGCAAGCGTTGTGGTAATTTTTGGGTACCATCCATCGCAATTTGCCACGTTTTATGTTTAAGAGATGGATTGCTAAATCTTTCAATCAGTTTATTCGCATAGTGCTGTAAATTAACATGAGAAGGAACATGAAGTGTCGGCGCTTGCTGTTTCAGCATCAGATGTAATGTTGCTTTTTTGTAATTCACATCATTCATACAATCATTAATATGTTCATAACCTGCTAAATAACCTAAATAAGCTAAAAATGAATGACTGCCGTTTAACATTCTCAGTTTCATCTCTTCATAAGGAACAACATCATCAACAAATTCTGCACCGACTTCATTCCAATTAGGTCGATTCGTCACAAAATTATCTTCAATCACCCATTGGATAAATGGTTCACAAGCAATACCACATGGATCAAACATTCCACCCAAAGCATGTTCAATTTCCGTCAACGTTTCAGATGTTGCAGCCGGTACAATGCGATCAACCATCGTACAAGGAAAAGTAGTATTAGCCTCAATCCACGAAGCTAACTGAGTATCACGAGCATTAGCTAAACCTAAAATCGCTTTTTTCAATACCAATCCATTCTCTGGAATATTGTCACAAGATAGTGCGGTAAATGACCTTAATCCTCGCTGCATTCTTCGATAAAGCGCTTCAACAATCACCCCCGGAGCCGACATTGGCTTAGATGGATTAGCCAAATCAGCCTTAATCAGCGCATTATTCAAATCTAAACCTGAACCACCGGGTAACATGCAATAGCCTTTTTCTGTGACTGTTAATGATACAATCTCAACAATAGGATCAGCCATCTTTTCCAAAATCGTATCAATACCATCACTCGTCGCTAACAGTGATTCTTTTACACTACCAATAATGAATGCTTCTTTAGTCGTTGCGCCTTTTTCTAAAACTGTATAAAGATGATCTTGCTTACGAATATCATCAATTAATTGTTCACCGCCCACAATATTAACTTCGCAAATACCCCAGTCACTCTTACCTCGATTCAATAATCGATCGGTAAATAGAGCTTGATGCGCGCGATGAAAAGCACCAAACCCTAAATGGACAATACGTGCGATCATGTTATCTCTGTTATAAGAAGGTTTATTGTGAATTGATGAAGGTACACCTAATAAATTTAACATTGTTTTCTACCATAGATAATTGTTTACCAATAATATTGGTTAAACATATTTTCACTTGTTAATAAATTTTTCATCTATATTTTTTATTTTTTGTGATTAAAATCACGTTTTTTGGTTTATTTTATAGTCGAAGATAACAAAATATTTATAATGAACACCAAAATTGGTATTCCAATTATAAAATTAGCGCCCATTATTTTATAAACAACTTCTGGTACTGATAATATTTAGCGTATAATTACAGTAAATCGATGTAAGAATGGGGATTTATAGATAATGCTTACGGTTAATCGGCTATATCAAGAAATTGGTAATGAGCTAAAATTATTATTGAAAAGTGGGACTTATAAGTTAGGTGATAGACTACCACCTGAACGAGACATTGCCGAAGCATTTAGTGTGAGTAGAACGGTAGTACGTGAAGCACTAATTATGTTAGAACTGGAAAATTTAGTGACAGTTAAAAAAGGATCGGGCGTTTATGTAATTGGTTTACCAGATGAAATCTTATCCGAAAAAGATAAAAAAATTGAAGAGGAAGATTTTGGACCATTTGAATTATTGCAAGCAAGACAATTAATTGAAAGTAATATTGCCGCTTTTGCCGCATCACAAATAGTCAAATCCGATATCATTGAGCTGAGATCAATCTTGGAACAAGAACGACAAATGTTAGAGCAAGGGTTAATTGATGATTACAGTGCCGATGAATTGTTTCATATCACGATCGCCAAAGCGACTAAAAACTCAGTACTTGAAGGTTTATTACAGGATTTATGGCAAAGACGATCAGCAAGTAAAATGTGGAATCAATTGCATAGTCGCATCACTGATCACAGTTATCGAAAAAAATGGCTTGATGACCATGAAAAAATTTTACAAGCTTTGCAAATAAAAGATGCGATGGCTGCGCGCCATGCAATGTGGCAACATTTAGAAAATGTTAAACAAACATTGATGACCGTTTCTGATAGTGAAGATCCAAATTTTGATGGTTATTTATTTGATTCTATTCCTGTTAACATTGTTAACCAATGAACAACATAAAACCGACGTCATTTATCGATCTTTTAGCTATTGAAATTTAAGTAAGCTAAAAATTTAAGGAGAATTTAGATGGAACAAACAATGCGTTGGTTTGGTCCTAGCGATCCAGTATCATTAGATGACATTAGGCAAGCTGGGGCAACAGGAATTGTGACAGCTTTACACCATATCCCTAATGGTGAAGTGTGGCCGATTGAAGAGATTCAAAAACGCAAAAACATGATTGAAGAAAAAGGGTTAACTTGGTCAGTTGTTGAAAGTATTCCCATTCATGAAGAGATAAAAACACACACTGGTAATGTTGAACAACATATTGCCAATTATCAGCAATCAATTCGTAATTTAGCCGCCTGTGGTATTGATACTATTTGTTATAACTTCATGCCTGTTTTAGACTGGACTCGAACTGATCTTGCTTACACCTTACCTGATGGTTCTAAAGCACTTCGTTTTGACCAAGTTGCTTTTGCTGCATTTGATATTCATCTTTTAAAAAGACCTAATGCAGAAAACGATTATTCAAAAGAGGATATTGACAGCGCAAAAACATATTTTGAAAACATGACACAAGCAGATAAGGACAAGCTTGTTGCTAATATTATTGCGGGTTTACCTGGAGCGGAAGAAGGTTACTCTCTTGATCAATTTAGAGCCCACCTTGCCACTTATGATGGCATTGATAAAAATAAACTGCGTGAAAATTACGCCTATTTCCTGAAAAACATCGTACCTGTCGCAGAAGAAGTCGGTGTAGTCTTAACCGTACATCCTGATGATCCACCACGCCCTATTCTAGGGTTACCGCGCATTGTTTCAACTATTGAAGATATGCAATGGATTAAAGATACCGTAGACAGCATTCATAATGGTTTTTGCTTCTGTACTGGATCCTATGGAGTTCGTCAAGATAACGATTTAGCCAAAATGGCTGAAAAATTTGCTGACCGTGTTCATTTTATTCATTTACGTGCAACAGTCCGAGAAGATAATCCTTTGTCTTTCCATGAAGGAGATCATCTTGCTGGTGATGTTGACATGTATGCAGTCATTAAAGCTCTGGTTAGCGAAGAACAGCGACGTAAAAAAGCGGGAATTAAACGTGCCATTCCCGTTCGCCCCGATCATGGACACCAAATGTTAGATGATCTAAAAAAGAAAACGAATCCGGGTTATTCTGCCATTGGTCGTTTAAGAGGATTAGCCGAAATTCGCGGCGTAGAATACGCAATTAAACGTGCATTTTTTGAATAAAACTCCGTTGTCAACACAATCAAAAATAAAGCCCAGATAATGGGCTTTTTTATTATTATTGATAACCAAAAATAAAAAAGAGCGTTAACCGCCCTTTTGTATTTATGTTAGGATGTACTTCTTTATTGCATATCTAATATAATAATTTTGGTATTAACCCTTTTGCTTACGCTGATACAACAGTGAACACATAATAATTGCCCCAATAATATCTAAAAAGCCCATAGTAATAAAAAAGGGTTTAAAGCCGATTGTTGCAACAAACTGACCAACAATGATCGTAAATAAGAAACTAGCAATCCAAGCCGAGCTACCACGCAAACCATTTACTGTTGATACTTCTTTACCATCAAAGTTTTCAATCACTTGAATAGTAAGCATGGCAGATAACATCTGATGTCCCCATGCACCTATAGCAATTAAAGCAATGGCGGCATATGGGCTTTGTGTTAAACTTGCAAACGCCATCGATAACATGAAAAAAGCAGCACCAAGATAAGTTATACAAGCCGAATTAACACGAGATAAATTAAAACGTTTATTGAGCATACGCGAAAAATAACCGGAGGATAAACCACCAAAATCGGCAGCAAGGAAAGGAATCCAAACAAACATTGCCATCTCTTTTAATTGCATACCGCGTTCAGTTAATAAATAGTAAGGAACCCAAAAATTCACTGCCGCCCAAGCTGGTTCAGCTAGAAAAGCTGGAATAGCAATACCATAGAATTTTTTTTGCAAAATCACTTTTTTAATCGCTTGCCAGATGTTTTTGTTTTGTTGGCTCTCTGTGTCATCTTGATCGGATAAAATATATTTTCTTTCTGCTTCACTAATAGACCGACTTTTCGATGGTTCACTGAAAAAGTAAAGCCATATTCCTGCCCAAATTAACCCTACAGAACCTGGAATTAGGAACGCTAACTGCCAACCACCAAATTGGTGTATCGCATAAATAAGAGGAGGTGCAATCATGGCGCCCAATGAAAATCCAACCATACTCCAACCATTAGCAATAGCGCGTTCTTTTTTAGGAAACCATAAACTGACAACTTTAGCATTGGCTGGGGCAACAACAGATTCAGCACCACCCATAAAAAAACGTAAAATCGCTAATTGAAACCAAGTGCCTGCACCAGCATGAAGTATGCACATAATAGACCAAATGATGACCATTATCGCAAAACCGACTCGTAAACCGATTACATCAATAAACCAGCCTACAATAGGTTGAAAAAGAGTATAAGCTAGTTGAAAAGCACCAGTAATATACGAGTACTCTTTAGGTGTTATATTTAAATCACGTATAATTTCTTGAGCCATAATACCTAGTGCATTACGATCGACATAATTAAGAATCACACCCGTTGCAAATAAAATGATCATCACCCAACGGACGTATCCTCCTGATTTAAAAATGGAACTCATAATATACCTCTAGTTGTAATTTAAATTTCTAACATAAAAAATTTATGTCACACTACATATTGGTAAACCAAATATTACAACTAATTTACTACATCGTATGCCAAATTTGTTTGAAATTGGGATACCGATCACATTTTATATAGAATTGGTATAATAAATAATCCTAAAAATATCTTTATATCATTTGTCTTAAAACTAACTTATACAAGTTATTCAATAAATTAATTTATCAAAGTTCGAATAAAGATCGCTTTGAAAAATAGACATAGAGACCAAAATTGGTAGCCTAATTTTGAAAGATAAAAGCAGTAAATATTTATCTTTTTGACAGTGTTACTTTCAAACAGGTATACTGAAAAGGATATTATCTACATCTATATCGTTAAGCAGTTTTTTAAAGCAGTTTAAACATAGGAGGATGTAATATGGGTATCTTAAATAATATTTTTTCTAAAATATTTCCAAGCGCACAAGCAGCAGCAGCAAATGTTGACAATACAGTCAAAGACAAAGTAAATAGTATGACAGATGCTGCTAAAAACGCCGCCTCTGGCATTCAAACAGAAACACAACAAAATTCAGACCAAGCCAAACAAGTATCTCAGACTGATGTTATGTCTATATTAGAGAATTTAGCGAACAAATATCCTGAAAAACTTAATTGGAAAACATCCATTGTTGATTTATTGAAATTATTAGGTATCGATAATAGTTTAGAAGCACGAAAAAATTTGGCAAAAGAACTTAACTACCCAGGCAGTACCGATGATACCGCATCGATGAATATGTGGTTAATCAAAGAAGTGATGAAAAAAATCGCCGAAAAAGGGGGAGATGTTACTCATCTTTTTTCTTAATGTTGTTTGATTCAACACAATCCACCTGATGCTAGGTGGATTATCATCCAATAAAATTTATCACTATAATAAATTTAATAACCACCCTTTCAGCCTTTAAAAGCATGTAAGTGATTCATTGCACTTTCAATGCCATCTGATAATAAAATCTCAACTGATCGTACTGATTCTTCTATCGCTTTATCAATGAGTTCTTGTTCGGGTTTAGAGGGTTTATTTAACACATAACCGACAACTTTATTTTTGTCACCAGGATGACCAATACCAATTCTAAGACGATAGAAATTTAAATTATTACCTAATTTGCTAGCAATATCTTTTAAACCATTATGGCCGCCATGGCTTCCACCAAATTTAAATTTAGCAATACCCGGGTTAAGATCCAGTTCATCATGAGCAACTAAAATTTCTTCTGGTTTAATTTGATAAAAGGTTGCTAGTGCCTGTACCGCTTTACCACTTAAATTCATAAACGTGGTAGGAACTAATAATCTCACGTCATGACCGCCAATGTTTATTCTAGCTGTATAGCCAAAAAATTTAGCTTCATTTTTTAAAGATTGATGATATCGTTCAGCTAAAAGATCAACAAACCATGCACCTGCATTATGGCGAGTTGCGGCATATTCATTTCCAGGATTGGCAAGTCCTACAATAAGTTTTATCGTTGTCATAATATTGGGATTTTTACTGATTTTTTTTAGAAAAAAGCCCCAATATAAAGGGGCTTGTCGTTCAATAATAAAATAAATTATTGATGGAACATCGCTGAAATTGACTCTTCGTTACTAATACGACGAATAGCTTCAGCAAGCATCCCAGATAGTGTTAATTGACGTACATTTTTTAATGCTTTTACTTCAGCAGTTAACGGAATGGTGTCACAAACAACTATTTCATCAATGGCAGAATTTTTAATATTGGTGACGGCTTTACCTGAAAAAATTGGATGCGTTGCATAAGCATAAACGCTTTTAGCACCACGCGCTTTTAATGCATCCGCTGCTTTACAAAGTGTACCGGCTGTATCAATCATATCATCAACTAAAATACAATCTCTATCAGCAACATCACCGATGATATTCATCACTTCCGCTTCATTAGCGCGTTGACGACGCTTGTCGATAATTGCCATATCAGTATCATTTAAAAGTTTTGCAATCGCTCGAGCACGTACCACACCACCAATATCAGGCGATACGACAATCGGACGTTCAAACTCGCGTTGTAACATATCTTCTAAAATAACTGGGCTACCAAATACGTTATCTACAGGTACATCAAAAAAACCTTGAATTTGCTCTGCATGAAGATCAACGGTTAATACCCTATCAACACCAACTGTTGATAAAAAGTCAGCAACAACTTTAGCTGTAATAGGCACTCGCGCTGAACGTACACGACGATCTTGCCTTGCATAACCAAAATAAGGAATAACCGCTGTGATACGACCAGCAGATGCTCGACGCATTGCATCGATCATGACTAATAATTCCATTAAGTTATCATTGGTAGGCGCACAAGTTGATTGAATAATAAAAACATCTTCACCACGGACGTTTTCGTTAATTTGTACATTTACTTCTCCATCGCTAAAACGACTAACAACAATATCACCTAGAGAAGTATAAAGACGATTAGCTATACGTTTTGCCAGCTCTGGTGTAGCATTACCAGCAAAAAGCTTCATATCAGGCACGAGAAATCCTCAAGCATGTTATAATGATTACTTATACGTAATCGGTTAAATCGGGGTGATAATTATATAATCATTTACAGAGTATGCTCAACCACATTATAAAAATTTATTCAAAATTTTTTATATGTATCACAATAATAAATAGAAAAACATATCAACAATATGTTTTCTTGAAGTGAATCAAAAATCAGTTAAACTACTTTCTTATTATAAACCTTAATGAGTAAACAAATTTGGCAAACAGCGACACAAAAATAGACAACGTGATGAATGAACAATCCATGATAAATAACAGTGAAGATATAAAATCAAAACGAACTATTCGAAGTTTTGTATTACGACAAGGTCGTTTAACTAAAGGTCAGCAACAAGCATTAGAGAATTTATGGCCTTCATTTGGTATTGACTATAATCCAAACGTTACTATAGGTTCAAATAACAAAAGGCCCTTCGTGTTAGAAATTGGTTTTGGTATGGGGGCATCATTGGTTGAGATGGCCAAAAATGCGCCTACTAAAGATTTTTTGGGAATTGAAGTGCACAAACCTGGAGTGGGTGCTTGTTTAATGGCGATCGAAGAAAACCAATTATCTAACCTAAAAGTCATGTGTCATGATGCCGTTGAAGTCTTGAATAATATGATAGCTGATGACTCGCTTGATAAAGTGCAAATTTATTTTCCCGATCCTTGGCATAAAGCTAGACATAATAAACGTAGAATTATTCAACCTGAATTTGTGCAATTAATACAAAAAAAATTAAAAATTGGTGGTATTTTACATCTCGCTACCGATTGGCAACATTATGCCGAACATATGCTTGAAGTATTAACTCAAGCGGAAGGTTTTAAGAATTTATCATCAACAGGTGATTATATTCCCAGACCAGAAGATAGGCCAATTACTAAGTTTGAAAAAAGAGGTCAAAATTTAGGGCACGGGGTTTGGGACTTACAGTTCATGAAAAAATAGTTATATAAAGGAGCCATTATGCAAAACCAAACAATTGATTTAATTTGTCAGCACCGTTCAATTCGTGTTTATAAATCCATTCCCTTAACCCAAGCGCAAATCGATACAATTGTTACCGCTGCACAATCGGCTTCAAGCTCTAATTTTTTACAATGCGCAACTATAATTCGTATTACTGATAGTAACAAACGTGAAAAACTTGCTCACTACACAGGTGATCAGTGCTATGTTAAACAAGCACCCGAATTTTGGGTATTTTGCGCTGATTTTAATCGACATTTTCAAATTGATCCAACAATACCCCTTGAAAGAGCAGAACAACTTTTAGTTGGCTGCATTGAAACTGCGCTCATGGCACAAAATGCAGTGATTGCAGCTGAATCTTTAGGCTTAGGCATAGTTTATATTGGTGGCTTACGTAATAATATTGATAAAGTTACGGAATTATTAGCCATCCCTAAATATGTTTTGCCTCTTTTTGGGTTATGCATTGGCTATCCAGACCAACACCCTGAAATAAAGCCAAGACTTCCTAAGCCTTTGGTATTTTTCGAAAATCAATATCAACCAATAGATAAAACTCTATTGGCACAATACGATACACAAATGAATGATTATTACAACCACCGTAGTACCCATCAAAAAACAGGTGGTTGGAGTGATAAAATTGCCGAAACGATTATAAATGGGCAACGAAGTTTTATTTTAGATTATCTACATAAGCAAGGTTGGATCACAAAATGAGTAACTCGCATTACCAATTGGAAAAAGTTGTTATACTAAGTCGTCATGGTATTCGTACAGCTTTACAAAATACCCTAGAATTTATTGATCAAGCTACTCCTTATCAATGGCCCAAATGGGACCATCCTTATGGTTATCTAACAACCAGAGGAGGAGCATTAGAAGTCTATTTTGGTCACTACCTGTCACAATGGTTAGAAAAACACAATATCAAAATAACCAATAATAGTCATGACTTATTTGTCTATGCCAATAGTTTACAAAGAACCGTTGCGACAGCGCAGTTCATTGTAGCCGGCGCCTATGCAGGTTGTGATATAACTATTAATCATAAATATCCTATTGAAAGAATGGATCCAATTTTCGACCCAAGTTTAGAAGAAGATTCAGAACAATTTAAGCAAGCCGTTTTACGTGATATTGAGCAAGCAGATAAGGCTCAATCAATTTTTAAAAACTTAGCGCCGGCTTATCAAATTTTGTCAGATATACTCAATTACAAACAATCTGAGCTATACAAACAATATCAGTGTGAATTAGCCGATATCCCATTAGAACTCTATTTCAAAAAGAATGAAGAGCCAGCATTATTGGGAGCCTTAGCCGTTGGCATTAGTGTCGTTGATTCTTTTTTATTGCAATATTATTCAGCGTTTCCTAAAAATCAAATTGCATGGGGTAAAATTGATAGCTTAGAGCAGTGGCAACAAATTGTGCAGATTCGTAATCAGTACATTAACTTAATTTGCCACACCAAAACACTCGCTACACGCGCAGCAGCCAAATTGATCAATATGATTGATGATCTAATGCAGCAACAATATACGGTCAATTTATTAGTCGGTCATGATAGTACAATCGCATCACTATTAGGCGCTTTAGATTTTGAAGAGTATCAACTACCTCATCAATATGAAACCACTCCTATTGGTGGTAAAGTAATTTTTCAACGCTTCAAACACTCGCTAACAGGCAAGCATTATTTTAAAGCTGAATATGTTTATCAAAGTTTTGAACAACTTTATACAGGGCAAGCGCTCGATATCAATAATCCACCTGAACATTTTCAACTAAAACTCAAAAATGCATCGCTTAACTCTGATGGTTTTTATGATTGGAGCGATTTTGAAAAACGTATTCATGTTTAATGCTAAAGTATAAATAACCTTAGTGCCCATTTCGCCAAAAATTGACGGAATGGGTTTTATCTAGCTATTGTTAACTTTAGCATTGATAGTTATATTAATTGTTCTATTGATAAACTTTATAAAATTACGCAGTAAAATACATACACAAACATAACTAATTAAAAATTACATATTATATTAGCTAACTCAACGGATTATTTATATTTTCCATCAAAAATTTTTTATCAATCGTCTAAAATGGCATGCCTAAAAACTAATAACAAATAATCTATTTTTGATTTAGTTATGGTTCATATTTTTTAAAATCACTCAATTTTTGACTTGATAAAGATCTTTATCTTAATTAACCTGTTTTAAAAAATGTAACCGGTATCATAAAAGCACAATTTTAATTCATAACTAATTTTATCCTAGTTGAAAAAATTCAGTTTAATGAAAATAGCCACTATTTTATATAAGTAACAGCATGTATAAACTCAGATTTAGCATTAATAAAACATTCAAAAAAACTTAATGATGTAATGTAACTAATTTATAAAATAATGTAATCGATTTCATAAAATGTTATCTAGATCACTTTTTTGAAAAAAATAAGATGATATTATCCTTAAAAACAGATAGCTTTTTGTACTTACTTTTAATGTAAACGATATGCAAATTACGTAATCATTGAAAGATTAGCAAAGGAAGTTGATTATGAATCAAAAAATAACCTCATCGCTTTACAATAAAAATTACTGGGTATTTACGCTTTACTTTTTCCTTTATTTTTTCATTATGGGGGCCTATTCGCCATTTTTTCCTGTATGGTTAAAAATGAATGGGTTAGATCAAGCCGAAACAGGATATGTGTTTTCGTTTATTTCATTATTTGCGCTTCTTTTTCAACCTTTTTTTGGATTAATCTCGGATAAACTAGGATTAAAAAAACATCTACTGTGGATTATCACATTACTATTAGTTCTATTTGGCCCCTTTTTTATTTTTGTATTAGGACCGTTACTCCAATTTAATGTTACTTTAGGTGCTATAGTTGGGGGACTTTATCTGAGTGTGGCATTCAATTGTGGCTCACCATCAATAGAAGCCTTGGTTGAAAAAATCAGTCGACGAAGTGGATTTGAATTTGGTCGATGCCGTATGTTTGGTTGTTTTGGTTGGGCAATTTGTGCTTCATTTGTTGGTATTATGATTTCAAAAGATATCAATGCGGTTTACTGGTTATGTTCAGGTTTTGCAATTATATTATTGTTTTTAGTTAAAATAGCCGATCCAGCCAAAACAACAACTACCGAAGTTGTTGAACAAATGGGACTTAATAAACCTGAACCATTTAATTTAAAACTTGCCTTTAACTTACTTAGCATGAGTAAAACATGGTATTTTATGCTCTATATTATCGGTGTTGCCTGTACATATGATGTATTTGATCAGCAATTTGCTAACTTTTTCACTTCATTTTTCAAAAGCGAACAAGTGGGTCGTGAAGCGTTTGGTTATGTCACAACGCTTGGTGAATTTTTAAATGCTACTGTCATGTTTTTTGCACCAATTATTGTCATGAAGATCGGTAGTAAAAATACTTTATTAATTGCAGGTGCGATTATGTCTATTCGTATAACCGGTTCGGCATTTGCAACTAACGCAATTGAAGTTGTTATTTTAAAAACATTACATATGTTCGAAGCGCCATTATTATTGGTTGGGGCATTTAAATATATTACTAAACACTTTCCTATTCGATTATCAGCAACCGTTTATTTAATTGCATTTTGTTTTGCAAAACAACTCTCTATTATGTTTATGTCCACCTTTGCAGGTTTAATGTATGTTAAAATTGGCTACGAAGGCACCTATTTAGTCCTTGGCGCGATCGCATTAAGTTTTACACTGATTTCGTCATTCACTTTATCTGGACGCGGTCCTTGGGATATCTTTAAAAACCAAAACAGTAAACTAAATAAAGAGCAACAAGAACTCAATAAAAATATAACGTTAGATTAAGGTTTTAACATGAAAATATTAGTAACAGGTGGTTGCGGGTATATTGGAAGTCATACATGTGTACAATTAATTCAATCAGGATACACACCGATTGTCATTGATAACTTATTTAACAGCAAAGCATCAGTATTAGAAAGAATTAAACAAATTACCGGGCATGGTGTTAGTTTTTATCACGGTGACATTTGTGACCAACAATTGTTAGAAAAAATATTTGCTGAGCATGATATCCAAGCTGTTATCCATTTTGCTGGACTAAAAGCTGTGGGGGAATCAGTATACAAACCGCTTGAATATTATGAAAACAATGTCTATGGCAGTATTGTGTTAATGAAAGCAATGCGAGCTGCAGGTGTAAAACAGTTAATATTTAGCTCATCTGCAACCGTATATGGCGAACTTGCACCAGTTCCCTATGTTGAAACATTACCACAAGGTTTACCAAGTAGCCCGTATGGAAAAAGTAAATTAATGGTTGAACAATGTATGATGGATTTAGCTGTTGCGGAACCAGATTGGTCATTAACTTTATTACGTTACTTTAATCCTGTTGGTGCACATCCAAGCGGATTAATGGGTGAAGATCCACTCGGTATTCCCAATAACCTAATGCCTTATATTACTCAAGTTGCAGTAGGAAAACGTGAGTCACTTGCTGTTTTTGGTAATGACTACCCGACAAAAGATGGCACTTGTGTTCGTGACTTTATTCACGTGGTCGATTTAGCTGATGGACATATCGCTGCACTTAAAGCTGACCAGAATAAAGCTGGCGTACATATTTATAATTTAGGTTCAGGTATTGGTTATAGTGTATTAGAAGTTATTAAAGCTTTTGAAAAAGCCTCTGGCAAACCACTTAATTGGCACTTTGCTCCTAAACGTGCTGGCGATTTACCCGCATTTTGGGCTGATGTAAAAAAAGCAGAACAAATTTTAGGTTGGAAAACCAAATTAACACTTGATGATATGGTAAAAGATTCGTGGAATTGGCAATCACATAATCCACAAGGCTATCCCGATTAAACCCTAGAGCATCAATCATAAAAAGAAAGATAAAAGAGGCGAAAATGGCTATTTTTAATCCTGTCGATCACCCTCATCGTCGTTATAACCCATTGACTAATCAATGGGTGCTTGTCTCGCCACATCGAGCCAAACGACCTTGGCAAGGTCAACAAGAAACGATAAATCAAGAACAAAAACCCTGTTACGATCCAAACTGCTTTTTATGCCCTGGAAATAAACGAGTAACGGGTGATATTAATCCTAACTATACTGGAACCTATGTTTTTACTAATGATTTTGCCGCATTAATGGTAGATACGCCAGAATCGCCGCAAAGCCAAGATCCGTTATTCCAGATTCAAAGTGCTAAAGGTACTAGCCGCGTTATCTGTTTTTCACCCGATCACAGTAAAACCCTACCCGAACTCAATTTAACTGCTATTGAAGGCGTAATTAAAACTTGGATAAGTCAATTACAAGAACTGAGCCAAGATTATCCTTGGGTACAGATATTTGAAAACAAGGGTGCGGCAATGGGTTGCTCTAATCCACATCCACATGGGCAAATTTGGGCCAATAGTTTTATTCCAAATGAAGTTGCGTGTGAAGATCTCAATATGCGTCATTATTTTGAAAAATATCACCGAAATTTATTAGTCGATTATGTGCAAAAAGAGTTAACTTTGCGTGAACGAATTGTGGTAGAAACAGAACATTGGCTTGCCGTTGTCCCTTTTTGGGCCGTGTGGCCATTTGAAACACTATTATTACCCAAAACGCATATTGCGCAATTAACACAGTTAAATAATGACCAGCAAATAGATTTAGCTATTGCGCTTAAAAAACTAACAAGTCGCTACGATAATTTATTTCATTGTTCTTTCCCTTATTCAATGGGTTGGCACGGCGCACCATTTGTAGGTGATAACAATGATTATTGGCAACTACATGCGCATTTTTATCCACCTTTGTTGCGTTCAGCTACGGTAAAAAAATTCATGGTTGGTTACGAAATGTTTGCCGAAGTGCAACGAGATTTAACCCCCGAACAAGCTGCCGAAAAACTTCGCAACGTGAGTGATGTGCATTATAAAGAGCAAAAGGATAAGTAAATGAAAGCATTAATTGATAGCACGACACAAGTATTTGAAAGCCAATTCGGTTACAAACCCGATACCTTTATACAAGCGCCAGGACGCGTAAACTTAATTGGTGAACACACCGATTACAACGATGGTTTTGTTTTACCCTGCGCAATTAATTATCAAACAGTGATAAGTTATCACAAACGTTCAGATAATATTATACGTGTTATTGCTGTCGATTATGATAATCAACAAGACCAATTTTCTCTTGATTCGTCCATTGAAAAACATCCTGATTACCAATGGGCTAACTATGTGCGTGGTGTGATAAAACATCTTAAAAACTATACAAATGCTATCCACGGGGTTGATTTTGTCATTAGTGGTAATGTACCCCAAGGTGCAGGTTTAAGCTCGTCAGCATCGCTTGAAGTTGCCGTCGGTAAAATGTTGCAAGTACTTTATCAGTTACCTTTTGATGGCACAAAATTAGCCTTAATTGGTCAAGAAGCCGAAAACCAATTTGTCGGTTGTAATTGTGGCATTATGGATCAATTAATTTCAGCACTAGGACAAGCTCAGCATGCATTATTAATTGATTGTCGTTCACTGACAACCAAAGCGGTCAAAATGCCCAAGGATTTTGCTGTTGTCATTATCAATTCTAATATTAAACGAGGATTAGTTGATAGTGAATATAATACTCGTCGTAAACAATGCGAAGCAGCTGCAAAAGCACTAGGTGTAAAGGCATTACGTGATGCATCATTAGCTGATCTTGAAAAAATCAAAACCACCTTAGATCCTACAGTATTTAAACGTGCACGCCATGTCATTACCGAAAATGAACGTACACTCCAAGCGGCAAAGGCACTTGAGGCTAAAGATTATAAATTATTATCTACATTAATGGCAGCCAGTCATCGTTCAATGCGTGATGATTTTGAAATTACTGTTGCTGCTATCGACTATCTTGTCGAAATTATTCATGATGTAATTGGTGAACAAGGTGGCGTTCGCATGACTGGAGGAGGCTTTGGCGGCTGCGTAGTTGCACTAGTGGCAAAAGATAAAGTAAACAGTGTTAAAACAATCGTTAATGACAATTATTTTGAAAAGTTTGGTATTAAAGAAACAATTTATGTTTGTGAACCTAGCGAAGGAGCCCATGTTTTATGCCAATAAAACAGATTATTACATTAACTAATTTGCAAGGAATGACCATTAAGGTCTCTAATTGGGGGGCAACTTGGTTATCATGCTTAATACCCGTTGCAAGCAAGCATCGCGAAATACTGCTGGGTTGTCAATCGTTAAACCAATATCAACACCAAGATGCTTATCTGGGTGCAACTATTGGACGTTATGCAAATCGTATTGCTAATGCAACTATCGATATCAATGGTCAACACTATTTGCTCACCGCCAACCAAGGGGTAAACCTACTCCATGGTGGGCAATGCGGATTTGATAAGAAAATTTGGAATATTGAATATCAATCAGCTCAAAAAGTGACATTTAATTTAATATCGTCTGATGGCGATCAAGGCTTTCCCGGTGAGCTGAAGGTAATTGTGACTTATTATTTAACTAATGAAAATGAAGTCATTATCGATTTTCAGGCAACAACTAACAAAACTACACCAGTAAACTTAACTAATCATGCTTATTTTAATCTTGATGGTGAGTTGAGTAATAGTGTCCTTGCACATACATTAAAAGTTAATGCGAATTTCTATTTACCGGTTAATCGCGCAGGGATTCCTTATCATAACTTAGCTGATGTTGGTCAATATGACATGGATTTACGGCAAGCAAAACAATTGTCTGATAGACTGCTCGAGAGTCCCGAACGGCAAGTGACTGGCGGTTATGATCATGCTTATTTATTAGATAAGACTAAAGCTATTGCCGCACAATTAATATCATCCGATAAAAAAGTTTTAATGAATATCAAAACCACTAAACCTGCATTACAAGTCTATACTGGCAATTTTCTACAAAATACGCCTAATCGTCATAATGATGTATATAGCAACTTTGCGGGTATTGCATTAGAAGCGCAATTTTTACCTGATAGCCCGCATCATCCTCAATGGCCACAACCAAGTTGTTATTTGCAACCCAACGAAGTGTATCATCACCATACAACCTATCAATTTATCACCACGTAAAAACGACTTATTTGATTAAAGCACATTACGGCAATACTTAATTTTTACCCATAATTAATCAATTAAGGAAAAAGCAACTTTACTCTTTTCACCAATTTTGGTATACCATTAAATATAGAAAAACTAAGGTGCGCCATATACACCAAAATAAAACCAATATGTTTTTACCAGCTTAAACTAACAATCTGGCATAAAATTAGGTATGATATTTTTTAATATGTCCTAATGGATAACCTGAACATGAAAAGTAAAACCTTAACCGCTATTTTTCCTGGTACTTTTGACCCGATCACCAATGGTCATATTGATCTTATTACCCGAGCGTCGCAATTATTTCCACGTTTAATTATTGCTGTTGCACAAAATCCTAGTAAAAAAACGCTTTTTGCATTAGATGAACGCGTCAATTTAGCGTCTAGCGCCATTGAGCATTTACTCAATGTTGAAGTCATTGGCTTTGATAATTTAATGGCAGATTTTGCCCAAAAACATAATGCGACCGTGGTTGTCCGTGGCGTAAGAACCACACATGACTTTGAATACGAAAGGCAACTGGCCGAAATGAACCGCGCACTAAAACCCGATTTAGACACGATATTTTTAATGCCATCAATAGCTATGGGATTTATTTCATCAACTATTGTAAAAGATGTTGCTTTTCATGGTGGCGATATTTCAAACTTAGTCCCTTTACACGTTAAAACGGAACTTTTAAAGCGATTGACATAATTTAAGTAAGTTAATATGGTTAATTTTTACACTCCACCTAAAAAGAAATTTATTCCCCAAAAATTGACTGTAACAGTCTCAACGTTAGATGCCTTCGGTCAAGGGGTAGCAAATCATAATGGCAAAACAATTTTCGTTAAATCTGCACTACCTAATGAAATAGTTGATATTCAACTTACGGAAGATAAAAAAAATTATGCCAAAGCAACCGTTATTAAATATCATAACCAAAGCCAAGATCGCCTTAAGCCGCCATGCCAATATTATCAAAAATGTGGTGGTTGTGACTTACAGCACATATCACCACATTTGCAACAACAAGCCAAATATCAAGCATTAATCAACTTGTTAAAAAAAGAGAGTGGCGCAACATTAGATAATGTGCTTAACGATGCCCCTATTATTATTGCAGATCAACCTTACGCTTATCGCAGAAGAGCCAGATTATCTATCAACCTGATCAAAGGCGTACTTTTTGTTGGTTTTAGACAAGCAGAATCAAATCAGATAATTACTATTAAAAATTGCCCTGTTTTAGTTGATAAGTTAAATAACTTACTGATTCCATTACAACACAGCTTAACTAATATTAAACAAAAAAAATCACTAGGTCATATTGAATTAATCTCGGTAGATAGTGGGGTAATTGTTGTATTGAGACATATTAGCCCAATGGATGAGCAAGATACCAAATTATTACGACAATTCGCGCAAGAACATAACATTTCACTCTATTTGCATGGCGATAAACTCGTTCATATCTCGGGTGATAATCAACATTATTATCAAATCAATAAGTTAAAATTAACCTTTAGCCCTCTAGATTTTATTCAAGTAAACAGTAAAATTAATCAAAAGATGATTAACCAAGCACTTGAGTGGCTAACATTAGAACCAACGGACAACGTTTTAGATCTATTTTGTGGAATGGGTAATTTTTCATTGCCGATGGCAACATTAAGTAAATCGGTCACAGGGATCGAAGGTGTTAAAGCACTGGTTGAAAAAGCACAATTCAACGCCAAATTAAATCGCAATGAAATACGTGCAGATACCCAATTTTTAACCAGTAATTTAGAGGATGAGCAGCAATTCTCAACATGGAATGATTTACAATTTGATAAGGTTTTATTGGATCCTGCTAGAGCTGGTGCTTTTAATACTACCGCTCAAATTGTAAAAATATCACCTAAAAATATCGTTTATATTTCGTGCAATCCTGCTACATTAGCCAGAGATTGTAAGCAATTTATTGCTAAAGGATACAAGATTGCTCAAGTCGCAATTTTAGATATGTTTCCACAAACCAAGCACATTGAATCAATGTTGCTGTTAACGAAGTAGGATCATAATTATGGTATCTATTAGAGGAGCACACCAACAGAGCGAAGAACACTATTCTCTCGCTCAGTTTGATGTCGAACAGTGGGCAAAAAAAGAACTGTTACTAACTAACCCGCAGTCTTTTGAAAAATTTAAAGATGTTTGGGATTTCTGTTTTGAAAATAGTGCGGGCGCACCTGAGCAGCTATATTGTTTCAAAAGTGCCATTGAAATGGTTGAAATTTTATCAACCTTAAGTATGGATGTTAACAGTTTAAGTGCTGCGTTATTGCTACCTTTCTTAGAATCTAAGATTATCCGTCGTGAAGATATTCCGGAAGATTTTGACCGCGAAATTACCCATATTATTTCAAGCATCATCCGAATGAAAGACTTGCGACAACTACGTGCAATTCGTAATGGTAATGCGACAACAGAACAAATCGATAGTATCAGGCGTATGTTACTGGCGATGGTGAATGATTTTCGTAGCGTTGTAATCAAAATCGCTGAGCGTATCACTTACTTACGCAATTTAATGAATGCACCTAAAGAAGAGCAAGTCCTTGCCGCTAAAGAGTGCTTTAATATTTATGCCCCACTCGCCAACCGATTAGGTATTGGGCAATTAAAATGGGAATTAGAGGATTTTTGCTTCCGGTATTTATATCCTGACCAATACCGCATGATCGCAACAAAATTACAAGAAAAGCGATTAGACCGAGAATTATATATCAATAAATTTGTTAAAAATTTACAGGATTTGATGAATCAAGATCATATCCATGCCGAAGTTTATGGTCGTCCAAAACATATTTATAGCATTTGGCGAAAAATGGAGCGTAAGCATTTACAGTTTGAAGAACTGTATGATATTCGAGCAGTACGAATTATTTGCGATCGTGTTGAAGATTGTTATAACGCACTGGGTATTGTACATAGTCATTACAAACACATTGCTAAAGAATTTGACGATTACGTAGCTAATCCCAAACCCAATGGCTATCAATCTATTCATACGGTTGTTTATGGCCCACAAGATAAAACTATCGAAATTCAAATTCGTACCGAACAAATGCATAATGATGCTGAACTAGGTATTGCCGCACATTGGAAGTATAAAGAAGGCACTACTGACAAAATGACGGCTTATGATCAGCGCATCTCTTGGTTACGCCAACTATTAACTTGGCAAAAAGAGATGTCAGAAAGTGGTGAAATCCAAGAAGCAGTAAGAAGCCAAATTTTTGATGATAGGGTTTATGTATTTACACCTAAAGGTGATGTGGTTGATTTACCAGCGGGTTCAACACCACTTGATTTTGCTTATCATATTCACAGCGATGTCGGCCACAGATGTATTGGTGCCAAAGTAAATGGGCGAATTGTCCCATTTACTTATATGTTAAAAATTGGCGATCAAGTTGAAGTCATTACGCAAAAACAACCTAATCCAAGTCGTGATTGGTTAAATCCTAATACAGGCTTTGTCAATAGCAGCCGCGCACGTGCCAAAATTCAAGCTTGGTTCAAAAAACAAGATCGTGATAAGAATATTGCAGCGGGTCAACAGATACTTGAAAATGAATTAGAACCGCTGAATATTAGTATCAAAAACGTTGAAAAAATTCTTATCGCAAAATATAACGCCCATTCATTTGATGAAGTTTTAGCGGGTATTGGCAGTGGTGACATCAGAATTAACCAACTGGTGAACTTTATTAACGCGCAATTTAATAAGCCAACAGCGGAAGAAGAAGACGAAGCAGTATTAAAGCAAATTTCACAAAAATCGACCTCTCAAGCCAAAAATACAACAAAAGGCGGTGAAATCATCATTGAAGGCGTAGGTAATTTAATGTATACCATTGCTAATTGTTGTCGCCCTATTCCTGGTGATCCTATTGTTGGTTTTGTCACTCAAGGTCGAGGCATTTCAATACATCGAGCTGATTGCGAACAATTGCAAGAGTTAAAAAATCATGCTCCAGAACGCATAACGAGTGCAGCGTGGAGTGAAAACACGCAATCAAGCTATACCATGATTGTTAGAATTGTAGCCAATGATAGAAGTGGTTTATTACGCGATATTACCACTATTGTCGCTAATGAAAAAGTCAACGTGTTAGGCGTATCAAGTCGCAGTGATACTAAGCAGCAATTAGCGACAATTGACATGGATTTACAGATTTTCGATCACGACTCACTTAATCGTGTGCTAAATAAGATTAAGCAATTACCCGATGTTGTTGAAGCAAAACGTTTTCAAGGATAACCCTTGATTTAATTGCCACATCAATTAATGCTGTGGCAATTTACCGATAGTTAAACTTTTTCTAAAATCTCAAATTGATAATGATAAGGATTTTTTTCATCAGCAAAGCAATTTTGACAATAAACTTGTTGCCATTGCCGAACCAAATAATCGGGGAAATAGGTATCACCCTTTAAATAGGCATCAATATGTGTTAAATATAACCGATCGATGAAAGGTAAAACTTGCTGATAGATATTACCGCCACCAATAATAAATACTTCATCGGCAAGCTGATCTTTAGCTATAGATAATGCTTCGTCAATTGATTTTACCCAACTTACATTTTCAGAATCATGTTCTAACTGAGCTTGTCGACTAATAATAATATTATGTCTATTAGGTAAAGGACGACCAATAGACTCAAAAGTCTTGCGTCCCATAATAACGGGTTTATGTAATGTATTTTTCTTAAACCAAGCCAAATCTGCCGGTAAATGCCACGGCATTTGATTGTTAAGACCAATGACGCGATCTTTTGCCATAGCAACAATAATGCTTAAAATCATTTTTATACCTTTACACATATCCTAAGGATTTTATCTTCTGATTGACATTTTCAGGAAATATCGTTTGACTCCAAAGCCGTTCACTTAACGAAAGTAAAGGCTCTTTTTGCCCTGAAACGATCCAATTAGCAAGTTCGGTTGCAACATCTGGATAGATGATTGGTTTAGGAGAAGGCAAACTAAGCCAATATTTAAGTTTGATATTATTCAAACTTTCCATCACTGTTGCCATATCTAACGCTTGTAAACATTGAGCATTATAGATCTGTTCAAATTGCCCCGATACCGGTTTAGTTAAAATCTTTTTACCCAAAACTAACGCTTCTGAAATTAAAGCAAAGCCAGTGTTTGCAATGATTCCTGAACAACTGACTAACGCCTGCGTAAAACTATCGCGACCGAGTGGTTGAAAAAGAATATTACCTTTCTGTTCGACTTGTTTAATATCCGGATGGAAACAGATAAATGGATAATTTGGGAACTGTTGTAGTAACACAGTAATTTCATCTAATGCTTCAAATGGCAAGTAAACAACGATATTGCCATTTTCACTTGAGGCAACCTCAAATGAATCAATCATTGGTGGTATCAATTTATGTCCAAAATGAAACCAATGTAAACCAATGGGTTTAGTCACTGGTGCATAATATTTCATAATCACATTGGCTATCAGTCCATATTCTTTAGGTTTAAGATATTGACACACCGCCTGATTACTTATCCCTAAACAATCACGATGTTGATAATGTGCAGCCCAAGCACTGACTGGCTCAAAATCACTGATAATACAATCATATTTCGATAAATCGAGTTCACGCACATCTTTAATTAAACGAAATGCACGAATCCGTTGTACTGTTCTGCGAAAATTAATCTTACCATTTAACGTCGCAAACGAAACACCACGATAGGTTTTATAATTACCAAAAACCTGCATATCAAAATAGTCTTTAGGATCACGTCCACTGAAAATATAATCAACATCAGCCCCTGCTTTTTTAAGCGCATGGGCTAATGTTCTACAACGACTGACGTGGCCATTTCCTGTTCCTTGAACACCAAAGAGAATTTTCATATCGTATGATTTATCGATTTAAAGTTAGGTTAATATAATAGCAGAACAGTAAACATTTATCTTTCTTATTTTATATCAAAATACCCGATAATTAGACTATATTTTACTCGGCAGTCGTTAACCAGTCACTTATCAATGATTAAATAAACAATCTGAATTAAAGCATGTAAAGTTAAAAATTTTAAAAAAGTATAAATTTACTACTTTTTTCGGTAAAATAAACAGAAATTTTGTTAGATGAATAGTGAGATAGAATATGTCATTAAGAATCAACAATAAGGCTTATAATATTATTGCATTATCTGCAATACTTTTATTTTTGCTGAGTGTTTCTACATGGCATTTGTCTAAAAATTATTTCCAATCTTCTACACGTTGTAACTTGGCATATCAAACGGCATTTAATGTAAAAGAAAGCAAGCATCA
>NZ_LZGO01000076.1:0-338 GCF_001690235.1 Gilliamella sp. wkB292 | reverse complement strand
TATTATATTTTTTTCTTCTAGTAATGGTCGCTCGTCATTTGGTTTGGCGAATGAGAATAGCATAGGGATTGAATCTCGAGTGATAGAAGCAGGAGAATGAACTTCTGGTACTATACAGCTATTTGATTGAGTAAAAATATTGTGCATTTCTGGTGTTGTATTTTTATTATATCCATAAATGTTATGTCGCCCTCTATAGGCTGATTCACCTAAAATGAAAATAATATTTTTATATTTATTAAATGTATTTGCATTATGTGAATTTACGATTGAATGATTAAAGTTTTCATGCTCAATGACATTTGTGTATTTTTCGCTAAAACCCAAATAATCAATTA
>NZ_LZGO01000075.1:0-41075 GCF_001690235.1 Gilliamella sp. wkB292 | reverse complement strand
AAAATATTTTAAATTAAACAACTTCATGTTAAAGCAATTATATAGGTAATATCAATTTTAATCACATAACAAAAAAGCCCGTCTATTGCTAGCGGGCTTTTTTATGCGTTTAAATTTTGATTATGGACTAATTATATATGCTTATTTGCGCAATGTCAAGCATTTTCACTGCAATGTTTAACATTTTTACTACTTTTATTGAAAAATGGATAAATATTCCCTCCCACAAAACTTTGCGCCTGATTCAAAATATTGATAATGTCGTGAGGCCTTTTACCTATCGCTTTCGCTTGTGCATTACAAGACACATTCTTTAAGTAATACGCCACTAACACCGTCCATTGCACCGGATTATATTCTTTCAAACTCAAAACAGCATTATCAACAACCTCTGCTTCTTGCTCTGTCAAATATTGACGATAATCAAAATCTCGAGCCGCTCCAGCAACAACCGATGATTGTGATGGATATTCTGTTCCTATACGCTTAACAATGCGGGTATTTCGCCATGCCGTTAAAATATCTTTCGTCTCTTTCATTGTGACCTCTTCTTTATTCCACTATTTTTTATGCTGATACTGGGTTCAAAATATTAATGGGTAACTTGTGTTATTCTTTATACTGAGTTAAAACAAACTAATGAGCCTAAAATTATCAGGTCTATGCGTTACACTATCCTGACAACTACTTACTGCTTATTACTTATTACTTAGAAAAAACATCGAAACTAAACAAGTTCATGCCCTTCTTATAAACCTTCGCAGTGTAATGAGCTGAAGGCTACATCCGTGATAACTCAGTAAAAAGTAAAACATCACTAAGACAAACCGCTAACGCCAGATAATCAAATGCATTACACTACCCATTAAATTAAAATCATCAAAAGTACTCAATTGATTGGGCGTTTTATCGTTAAAGTTATTGTTATTATTCAATTTGATTTTGATAATTTTAATTATTAATAATGATAACATATATTATCATTTAAAGCAATTATCATTATCGCTATTAATCATTGATATTTGATAACTTGGGTTATATACTGACTCGGTCGATAACCACGAGGTAACACTATGACCACTTTTACCGATAGAATAAATTGGGCATTACAAGCATCCGGCTTGTCTCAGCACCAATTAGCCGAGAAAGTCAAAATTAGCCAACCCGCCATTCAAAAACTGGTTTCGGGTAAATCAAGCACGTCACGCAAAATTGTTGAAATTGCAACAGCTTTAAATGTTGACCTGTTATGGCTGACCCAAGGCGTCGGGAAACCTGACGTGGGCAAAAACCAAGCCAATGCAAAAATACTGGGAACTATCGATGACTGGGATAGTCAAACACCACTTGATAATGATGAGGTTGAAGTGCCATTTTATAAGGATGTACGGCTATCTGCAGGTGATGGATTTGCAGATGATATTGAAGATTATAATGGTTACAAATTGAGACTGTCTCGTTCAACCATGCGCCGCTATGGCATTGATAAAGATTGCGCAGTTTGCTTAACAGTTTATGGTGACAGTATGGAGCCTGTTTTTCAAGATGGTGCCACGGTTGCTATTGACCAGGCCGATACCAGTATTCGTGATGGTAAAATTTATGCGATTAATCATGACGGGTTACTCCGAATCAAAATTCTGGAAAAACTACCCGGTAATCAAATCAAAATCCGAAGTTATAATCCAGGTTATGAGGACGAAATCATTTCACAAGATGAGATTACTATTTTAGGACGAGTCTGGTGGCAATCATCCATTCTTAACTAAGAGCCCGATAATCAGACAAAACACACCATATCAATCAACCAGCACAGGTTAGAATGATAACAATTGATAACACAGTTTACTCCCCCTCCACAACAGCCCGTTATTGGGCTGAGACCGTTTCACCTCAATAATGTAGCGTTACCTCTAGCGATAACAAACAATAACCAAAAGCCACAGGGCGATAACTTTAATTATTGACATAATTGATAACATATATTATCATTGCCACATCAAAACCAATCAAGTTAACAGCGTCATTAAACAAGACTACGAGTTATTTAATGCGTTAACAAGATTCAAGTAGCTAGCAGGGGCATATGAACATACTGCGGTTTTGATACATGTCACAGGTATGACGGTAAACTACGGCTGATGGCGGTATTAATTGCACATAACACAATTAATACTGCCATATCTCATCCTGTCAGCACTCACGCACACTGTTGTTAGGAAGAGGACAGCGGGAAAGACTGCGAACAGACCACATCCTTTGCCCCAACATGTTGGGGCCTTTTTTAAGGAAATATCATGATTAATAGAGATTTTATTAATATTAAAACCAAAAACAGATTTGACAAAGATTATCAATTAACTAAACACGAAATCCGATTTATCTACTTTGCCAATCTAATATTAATCTTTATGGGATTGGTCGCCTTGTTAATTACTTTTTATTAATGACAATTAGGTGAATCATGCGTCAGTTGCAACAATTAGTCGAAAATAGCTACGAAACGAGTTATTACAAAATGCTCGATAAAATCGAACAACAAGATGCTCAAGAGGAATGGATCGATAAACGTGCTGATGAGTTAATGGGAAATTTTAGTAATGAAAATGATTGGCAAATATTGGCATTACTTAAATTAAAGTTAGACAACCATAGTGTTGATGCAAAGATATATCATCAATTTATTATTGATATTTGTTATTCTCAAGCACAGTTTGAATTTAAACAACATTCACTAAATTATTAAATAAAAATGCTTATTAATGTAGCTTAATTAAATTAACAGAAAATAAATTAGATGATAAGCAACTCAGTATTCATGCTAAAAAACAGAGACAGATATAAAAAATAGGTTGATATTAAAACAGATATACAATACAGATTACATTAATTTACAATTTTCCTTATTAGCAAAAATACCAGCCTTTTATCAGACAGTTAATCTAAGTGACATACTGAATAACAAAATAAAGTTATTAAATCATCGTTGAATTTTAGAATCTTATTTCATTATTGAGGATAATTTGTATGGTAATAAAAAACAGTCCTGAAAAGGATATAGAATCAATCTTAAATGATTCTAATGTATTTGCTCAAAAAATTAACAAATACTGTCGTAATTGCAACAATCCAACTCCTGATGGATTAGCATATTGCAACCATAATTGTAAAAATGAATTTGAAATCAAACATCGTAATGATTTTAAAGATTAATTGCCCCATTATTTATATAAATAAAAAACATTAAAATTGCGAAAAATAATGGCATTTATTTAATAGATAAATTATTAAATTAATCTATTAAAATAATACATTCAATTTTTAGATTATGTTATAAGATAATTTTTGATCTTTTACCGTAAAAGTACAAAAAATAATAATTATAAAGAATGGCAAAACTAAAAAATAACCATAATGTTACGCCAATGTATAACTGAATGTCTTATCCAAATAGTCATAAAAGAAGCTTGTCATAGCTTGTAGACTATAAAACATTTAAGTATGCTTGTGTTTTTATGAATGTTGCTTATCGCAACAACAAAAAAGTTATAGAATAATTGAATAAGTAATAAAGTATTTCTCAATTTTGGATAAATAAATTGCTTTAATCGTATTTTAAGAATAGATAAAACCTAGATATTATCCAAACTTAGTAAATAATGTGATAGCACAGAATTAAAAACATCGCCTAATGACGATACTATAGATTCGAATTTTTTGATGCAGATATGTTTTATCCTCACTTTTAACGCAGTTTTAAACACTCTATCAATTTATAATTATTGTCGAACACGAACACACAAATCAACCTTTGATACTATTATCGATTGAGAGTAATTTTTTCAAATTTAAAAAAAACTATAATATGATTTTAAATGAAATAAGCAATATAACTGAATACAGACAATAAAAAGCCCTAACTATCAAGTCAGGGCCTAACACTGTTAACTCGTTAAGATTAAATTGGTGTTATCAGTTACTTACTTTTTGTTTTATACTCATCATAATATTCCTGAGCCAATTTACGCATTGATAAACCGATTGCTGCATATTGATACTCATTTAAATTAGCCAAGGAAGCACGCGCAGACGGATGCTGCACAGCAAATCCTTTACCTGGTAGCAATACCACTCCTGCTTCATCGGCAATTCTAAATAGCATCTCAGAAGGATTTTTATTTTTTAAGATCCATTTAGCAAACTTATCATCATAAAGTTCTCGACAAATATGTTCTAAATCAATTAGCGTATAGTAATCGACATTGTTTTCATCTGTTTTGTGTTTTAAACCTAAATGCTGATAAAGTGAAGCCGCACGACGACGAATAATCGTCTTTAAAGTCGCCTTATAACTTTGATCGGCATCCATCATTTCACATAATGCAAAAAGAACCATTTGTACTTGCTGTGGCGTTGACAAACCAGCTGTATGATTTAAAGCAACAGCTCGGCTATCTGCTACTAAGCGATCAATAAATTTGAGATTTTCAGGATCGGTAACAATTGAGCTGTAACGTTTATCAAGAATTTTTCTTGTCTTACTTGGTAATGCTTTAATAGTTTTGTCGATAACATTATCATGGCTAAGCGCAATTACCCCTAAACGCCAACCTGTCGCCCCAAAATATTTAGAAAATGAATAAACTAAGATGGTATTTTTAGGGCAAATAGCAAATAAAGATTGAAAGTTATCAGCAAAAGTCCCATAAACATCATCAGTTAAAATGATTAAATCAGGGCGTTTTTTCACAATATCAGCAATAATTTTTAAGCTTTTATCATCGATTTTAACTGAAGGTGGATTAGACGGATTAACAAGGAAAAAAGCTTTAATGGATGGATCTTCTAATTTACGTAATTCTGATTCAGGATATTGCCAATTTAAATTCGGATCAGAATTGATAAGTACCTCAACCAGTTGATAATCATTTAAACTCGGTATTTCAAGATATGGGGTAAAAATAGGCGCGCCGATAGCTATTTTATCCCCTTTCTCGATTAATCCATTCTCTTTCATTGAATTAAATATATAGGCCATCGCGGCAGTGCCGCCTTCAACTGCAAAAAGGTCTAATTCATCACGATGTAAATACTGTGCGCCCATTTGTTCTAGCACATAGGATTTTACCACTTCCTCACTTAAGGTTAGCATTCGATCGGGAACGGGATAATTACATCCTAAAATGCCTTCAACCATTTCTTGCAAAAACTTATTCTCATCAAGACCTAACTGATCACGAATATAAGAAAATGCTTTACCTAAAAAAGCAACACCAGGCGTTTGGTAATTTTGTCGAATAAAATGCTCAAAACGCCCAGTTAGGCCGGTTTTAATAGGAAAACCACCTACCCCTTCATTCAAATAAGAATAAGACATTTCTGATTCTTGAATAGCAAACACGCCTAATTGAAAGAACGCCTGGCGAGGAAAAGTAGCAAGAAAATTAGGATTACCACGACCGGCATTTAACATAACGCGATCTGCACGACTTTGTGCAAGTTTAATTAAATTATCTTTTAACTCAAAAGGACTCAAATTGGCATACTTTGAAAAGTCTGTTGTATTTTTCATGATCTGTACCTTTACTTTTATATTCCAATTAAACAAAAGCCACAACCAATGGACCTAACAAAGTTAGGAAAACATTAGCTAAAGCATAAGTAATAGCAAAAGAATTGGTTGGTGTAGAATTTCCTGCCTTATTTAACACTTCACCGAAAGCTGGATTAGCACTACGAGCTCCCGCTAATGCGCCAGCAAATACCGCTACATTTTTATAGCCAAGAACATATTTACCAAAGTAAATAGCTAATAACATAGGCAAGACAGTAACAACCACTCCAATTAAAAATAGCGATAACCCTTGTTCTTCAATGGTATTAATTGCCTGTAAACCAGAACTTAAACCGACTACAGCAACAAAACCAGCTAAGCCAAAATCTTTCAATAATTGAATAGCACCACTTGGAATGTTACCAACAGTTTGATGAACTGAGCGGTACCAACCAAATAACAAACCTGACAACAAAGCCCCACCACCAGCGCCTAATGTAATTGGGATATCGCTCACACGGATAACAATTAAACCGATAATAAGACCAACAACCAATCCTAAGCCATGGAAAATCCAGTCAGTTTTTTCACTACGGGTAATCGGCGCACCAATTTTATCAACAACACGTTTAAGATCACCATCAGAGCCATAAATGGTTATCACATCGCCTAATTTTAAATAAATATCATTATTTAATGGCAATGACTCGCCATCTCGATGAATTGCAATTAGATAAATACCATGCTTTAATTGAATGACCTCTTCAGATGACAGGACTTGTGTTAAATTTTCACCGACATAACGTGAATTACGCATCTCAACGTCTTGAGTATTCATCACAACATCCATACCCGATACTGAATTAATTTCAGTACCAAGAAGATCACTTGCTTGAATCATTGCATCACGGTGACCAACAACTAAAATAATATCCCTAACTTCAATAACAGTGTCTGGTGTGGCTTCAATAATTTTATTGCCACGCTTTATTTTTTCAATACTTATACCATTAACTGTTTTCTCAATTTCGCTAACATTCTGATCAATTTTATTCGTCACGCGATATAAACGACCGGTAATATCTGACAGTGCTAAATTTTGATTAGAACCTAACAATAAAGAACCATGCAATTGTTCTGCTTGTGCTTTTATAGCGTCATCAGCAATATCTTTTCCCATGATTTTTGGCAAAATATTGACACAAATAATAATGGCGCCTAAAGAACCAAAGATATAGGTTACTGCATAACCAATAGTGACATTAGCTTGCATTTTATGAAGTTCTTCTACACTTAACCCTAATTGACTTAATGCATCAGATGCGGTACCCATAATGGCAGATTGAGTAAGGCCACCAGCAGCAAGCCCCGCAGCTAGACCTTTATCTAAATTGAATACTTTAGCTAACACAACAACTGTCGCTAAACCTGCAACGGCTATAAATAGCGCCAAAAAGATTTCACGCAAAGTTTTGACACCAAGCGAACGAAAAAACTGTGGTCCGCTTTCAAAACCAACTGCATAAATAAAGAGCGCGAAAAGAACCGCCTTAACGCCAGCATCAACTGTCACGCCAAAAACACTCAATGCAACGGCAACCAGTAACGAACCTGCAACACCACCCAGTTGGAATTTACCAATCCGAATAGCGCCAATTAAATATCCTAAACTCAAAGAAAGAAATAAAAGTATTTCGGGTGAGTGTTGAATCCCATTTAAAATCCAGTGTGAAAGCCATTGAAACATAATAATTGTCCTCAAGTGCTAAAAAGATGAATTAAGAATGTAAGAAAAGAAATAAAAAGGGACTTAAAGAATATTCATTCAATTTTATGAATACATTTATATATTAAACTGCTATCGCAATAATAGAAAGTTAATTTTTATAATTGATATTATTTATAAAAAAATAACAATGCAATATCTCATTTTTTTATAACACTAAGATCTTTATAAGATCTACACTTTTACTTGTTTGACCATCGTTAATCGTTAGGCAACTATACCCCTATAAATACAACGAATAGAAATATTTTCTTTGATACTTTACATAAAAAAGAGAATGGGAAAAGTTTTCGCTTAGTCAGTATAAACAATTAACATAATCATAATTGTTTATTTCCAAAATATGTTTTATCCGAAAAACTATTTTCAAAAAATATTATTTAAACAAATAAGTTAAATATAAATATCTTACTTTTGAAGTTTCCCTTACATATAAGGCTAACTCGTATGTAGTTTTTTACTATGCGATATATTTTTGTTGAATAATAAAAATTGTAGAAAATAAAAAGGGCTTTACAGCCCATTTCCTTGTCTAAAAAATAGTCTTTCCATACTTTTTACTACGTTTTTTGACAATTTTTCAGAGAGTTTTTGCTTACGTTGATAACTGACCGAGATAATTTTATGGGTATCTAGATGCGATAAGATAAAGTCATCACTGGTGCTAATTTCGTCAACTAAACCTTTATCTTTAGCTTGAGTAGCAAACCAATGTTCGCCGGTAGCAACTTCATCTATATTGATATTAGGACGATATTCTTTCACAAAATCCTTAAATAATAGATGGGTTTCTTCCAGCTCTTGCTTAAATTTTTGACGACCTTCATCCGTATTTTCACCAAACATCGTTAATGTACGTTTGTATTCACCTGCGGTCTGTAATTCAATATCGACATCATGTTTTTTAAGTAAACGGTTGAAGTTTGGAATTTGCGCAACCACACCAATTGAACCGACAATTGCAAAAGGTGCCGCGACTATTTTATTGGCGGTACATGCCATCATATATCCACCACTTGCAGCTACTTTATCAACAACGGCGGTAAAAGGAATATTACGTGTTCTAAAACGTAATAGTTGCGAAGCCGCTAAACCATAACCATGAACGACGCCGCCAGGGCTTTCAAGCTTAACGACAACTTCATCTTCGGGTTTAATAATGGCTAAAACCGCAGTAATTTCTTGGCGTAATTCTTCAACTTCATGTGCATCCATACTGCCATTAAAAGATAACACAAATAGCTTTGGTTTGGACTTTTGCGTTGGTTCGTTTGAGGCTTCAATAGCTGAGCTATCTACAGCCGTGGTATCTGCCGTTTGTTCACTGCTTTTTGTTTGTTGTTTCTTTTGTTTTATCGCTAATTTTGCTTGTTTTTTTTCATTTTTTTTCTGTTTTTTTAGATCTTTATTAAACTGTTTAGCCTCAACTTCATCCATGCTAGAGATTAACATATCATCTTTAATTTGTTCGTATTCTTCACTGATATCTTTAACAGAAAGGCGTCCTGCTGCCGTTACCGATTTTCGACGTTGGCTTATAATAAAAATCAGTACCGCTAAAATAGCGACTACCACTGTCACGGTTTCAGCTAAAAAAAGTGCATATTGTGAAAAAAAATTCATTTAACAATTATCCTTAGAGTGAATGTTACAATTATTATAACAATATAATAAAGGAATGTGCCGAAAATTAACAAAGATAAAATTGTTGCTTTATTCGGCAAATCAAATTATTTATACTGATAGCCTAATTTACAGTTATATGAGAATTAAAATGTCTTTACGTCCAATTACCGAAATCGCCAAGCAAGCTAATATTCCTGAAGAATTTGTACTACCTTACGGCAAATATGTCGCAAAAATTGACTTATCACTTATAAACGCCAACCAAAATAGAGAAAATGGTAAATTAGTCCTTGTAACAGCCATTACACCAACGCCTTTAGGTGAGGGGAAAACCGTGAATACTATTGGACTAAGTGAAGGTCTAAACTATATTGGAAAAAAAGCAATTGCTTGTATTCGTCAACCAAGTCTTGGTCCCGTTTTTGGCGTCAAAGGTGGTGCCGCCGGTGGTGGGCAAGCCGAAGTATTACCAATGGAAACCTTAAATCTACATTTAACAGGTGACATTCATGCGATTACTGCGGCTCACGATCTAGCTTCTGCTGCATTAGATTCTCGTTTATATCATGAAGATCGCTTGGGTGATGAATTTACCGCACAAACAGGATTGGCTCGATTAAATATTGATGTCAATCGTATCGTTTGGAAACGTGTTATCGATCACAACGATCGTGCTTTACGCAATATTACTGTTGGAGTTGGTGGAGGCTTAAATGGCGTTGAAAGGCGTGATGGTTTTGAAATCACAGCTGCATCAGAATTAATGGCAATTTTAGCGTTAGCTTCAGATTTACATGATATGCGCGCTCGTATTGGTCGCATAATCTTAGCTTACAATATTCAAGGCGAACCAATCACTGCCGAGCAGCTTGAAGTAGCTGGCGCAATGACGGTATTACTAAAAAATGCCATTAACCCAAATTTAATGCAAACAGTTGAGAATACGCCGGTGTTAATTCATGCAGGTCCATTTGCTAACATTGCACATGGAAACTCCTCGGTGATTGCTGACCGCATTGCATTAAAGCTTGCCGACTATGTAGTTACTGAAGCTGGATTTGGTTCTGACATGGGAATGGAAAAATTCTTTAATATCAAATATCGTCAAGCTGGTATTAAAGCCGATTGCGTGGTATTGGTGGCAACTGTTCGAAGTTTAAAATCTAACAGTGGTAAATATAATATTAAACCGGGCCAAGCGATTCCAAAAGAAATCTCTGAATCTAATGTTGAATTACTTGAAATTGGTGCCGCTAACTTAGCATGGCATATCAAAAATGCCAAAAGTTATGGACTACAAGTCATAGTTGCAATTAACCGTTTCCCACATGATAGCGAAGAAGAACTCGCATTCTTACAAAAATATGCCGTTGAACATGGCGCATTTGCCTGTGAAGTTAGTGAAGTGTTTACTAAAGGTGGCAAGGGCGCTGAAAAATTGGCTAAGCATGTAATCAAAGCGTGTGATATGCCAAGTGAAATTAAATTACCTTACCCTAATACCATGCCACTAATTGATAAAATCCAAACTATGGTGAAAAAATACGGTGCTAACAAAGCTAACTTATCAGCTAAAGCGATCGAAAATATCAAAGAAATTGAGGCATTAAAACTTGATCATTTACCGCTATGTATTGCTAAAACACCAATGTCAATTAGTGCTGATGCCAACTTAAAAAATGTGCCAACCAACTTTGACGTTGACATTAGCAATTTAGCAATTTCAGCTGGGGCGGGATTTATTCGTGTTTATGCGGGCAATGTGATGACTATGCCAGGGCTTGGGACTAATCCGGCTTATCGACAAATCGATATTGACAAAGATGGTAATATTGTAGGTTTAAGTTAATGCAAGAAGTGATTATGCAAACCAAACAACAATATAAAGCGTTTATTGATGAACAAAACTGTATAGGTTGTGGCAAATGCATCCGCGTATGCCCGACAGATGCAATTGTGGGTAGCAAGCAAGTATTACATACCATTTTGCCGAAGTTATGTACATCATGTAGTAATTGCATCAATACCTGCCCTACCGACTGTATTACCCTAAGTACTTTAGGCGAGGCATTAACCGAAAGTGAAGAGTTACAATTAACACAAAAAAAACAACAACGGTTGAATCACAATCAACTGGTACCACCAACGATCTTATTTCCACGCACAATGGAAGTTAAAAACACAAGTGATACGAGTCAAAAAGATCGAAAACAATCCATTGCTGATGCAATAGCCAGAGTTAAGGCAAGAAAAAACCTCGCAAATTAGCGAGGTTTTCAATTTAAGCAAAATAGATGCTAACATCCTATTGGGCTGTTAGCATTCTCAACAATTAGTCTTTATTGTTACTTCTAAATGCACGCTTACGATCATTTTCAGTTAAATGACGTTTACGTAAACGAATAGACAATGGCGTAACTTCGACTAACTCATCGTCATCAATAAACTCTAATGCTTGTTCTAATGACATTTTCACTGGTGGTGAAAGCGTGGTTGCCTCATCAGTACCTGATGCTCGCATATTAGTTAGCTTTTTACCCGTTAAACAGTTAACGGTTAAATCATTAGAGCGTGTATGAATACCAATAATTTGACCTTCGTACACTTCGGCACCATGACCCAAGAACAACTTACCACGATCTTGCAAGCTATAAAGTGCATAAGCTAATGCTTTACCTGTACCGTTAGAAATCATCACACCATTATTACGTTGGCCAATTTCACCAGGGCGAACATCATCATAATGACTAAAAGTCGAATAAAGTAAACCAGTACCTGAAGTCATTGTCATAAATTCGGTTCTAAAACCGATAAGACCACGGCTAGGAATGACATAATCTAAACGCACACGCCCTTTACCATCAGGTAACATATTGGTTAAATCACCTTTACGCAAACCAAGTGCTTCCATCACTGAACCTTGATGTTGTTCTTCAATATCTAGCGTTACTTGTTCAAAAGGTTCTTGTTTTTTACCGTCGATTTCACGATAAATAACTTTAGGGCGCGAAACACCTAACTCATAACCTTCACGGCGCATATTTTCAATTAAAACAGATAAGTGCAACTCACCGCGACCCGACACTTTAAATGCATCAGGATCAGGCGTTTCCTCAACACGAAGCGCCACATTATGAACCAGTTCTTTTCTTAAACGTTCTAAAATTTGACGAGATGTGACAAATTTACCTTCCTTACCGGCAAAAGGTGAACTATTTACGTTAAAGAACATAGTAACTGTTGGTTCATCTACGGTTAACGCAGGTAAAGCTTCAACACAACTATTATCACAAATTGTATCAGAAATACCCAATTCACCAAGACCAGTTAAAGCAATAATATCACCCGCTTCGGCAACTTCAGCTTCATAACGTTGCAAACCTAAATGACCTAAAACTTGCCCCACTTTACCTGTGCGTTTGTTGCCTTCACTATCAACAATTGTTACTTGTTGATTTGGTTTAACCCGACCACGTTTAATACGACCAATCCCGATAACACCAACATAATTATTATAATCAAGTTGTGAGATTTGCATTTGGAATGGACCATCTAAATCGACTTTTGGTGGCTCAACATATTTCACAATTGCTTCAAATAATGGCGTCATATCTTCAGCCATATTTTCATGATCAAGACCTGCGATACCCATTAATGCTGAAGCATAAACTATTGGGAAATCTAACTGTTCATCAGTTGCACCCAAATTAACAAATAGATCAAAGACTTGATCAACAACCCAATCAGGTCGTGCGCCTGGACGGTCAACTTTATTAATAACAACAATTGGTTTTAACCCATAAGCAAACGCTTTTTGTGTTACAAAACGGGTTTGTGGCATAGGACCATCCATTGCATCAACCAGCAATAATACCGAATCAACCATCGACATTACGCGTTCAACTTCACCACCAAAATCAGCATGTCCTGGGGTATCAACGATGTTAATGCGATACCCATTCCAATTGATAGCCGTATTTTTAGCTAAAATAGTAATACCACGCTCTTTTTCAAGCGCATTTGAGTCCATTATTCGCTCGTTATCATCACCACGCAAATTATCAAGCGTGCCCGATTGTTTCAACAATTTATCAACCAATGTTGTTTTACCATGGTCAACGTGCGCAATAATGGCTATATTTCTTAAATTTTCAATCACAATTAAAATCCCAATTAGGAGACAGATTCTTTAGGCGCAATATTGTACACCTTTTTACTCGAAATGTTGATCTATATCACAAAGTTTATTTATCAGACTATTTATTCATAAAAAATCAATAAAAATCTTATTGTTTTATACCATCTAAAACTGATGGTGCACAGACTTGCTGATAAAATTGTGCGGCAAATTCATCAACATTTGTCCAATTGGTGTATTCAATCACAGGTTTAGTCACATCAGTATCCCCCTTTCCTAACCACATAATAAAACGAATCATATTACGATCGAACCAATTATATTGAGGATAATAAAGTGCACCAGCAAAAACCGCTTTAATAGTCGGTTTCCAAGCAATTTTAGCTAAAAACTTTTTAGTATATAAATTGGTTTCTGGCGTATTTTTATTTGGTTTACGAGCCACCACATTAACACCAAAAAAACCTGATCGAATAGAATTTAATTGCTGATAATTATCATCGATAAATTTCTTCATTACTTTACTATAAAAACCATAACGTATTGAAGATCCTAACAAAACTGCCTGATATTTGGTTAAATCAATATGACTATTAGGCAAAAGTTGAATAACATCACAGTCGCATTTATCACCTAGCTGTGTTTTTATGCGTTGCATGATTTTAAGGGTTTGCTTTTCATGCGTAGTATAAAGTAATAAAACTTTCACAACATGACTCATAACATTGCTTCCTTATCTAATAAGACATTGGCAAATTTCACTATTACTTTTTTCATGATAAAAATTAATAAATTCGGGGTGATTTCATTAAAAACTTTGATTATAGTAATAAACAAATTTACACAAAATTAAAGAAACCGGACAGATTATGACGATTTCAGTTCCAAAACTTAGTGCTATTATTTTGGCGGCAGGAAAAGGCACACGGATGTACTCCAACCTACCTAAAGTTTTACATAAAATTGGCGCTAAACCGATGTTACAACATGTTATTGACACAGTTCAACAACTAAATACCGATCAGATCAATATTGTTTATGGTCATGGAAAAGAGCAATTAGAACACGCACTCAAAAATCAACCTGTGCATCTTATTTATCAAGCAGAGCAGCTCGGTACGGGACATGCAGTACAACAAGCTATTCCTTATATTGCAGATAACCAAGACATTTTAATTTTATACGGTGATACCCCGCTCATATCACAACAAACTTTAGAAAACTTAATTAACAGCAAACCAGAACAAGGCATAGCACTATTAACAGTTATACTTGATGATCCAACGGGTTATGGCAGAATAGAACGGAAAAATGGTCAAGTCGTTGCCATTGTCGAGCAAAAAGATGCGTCACCAGAGCAACAAAAAATAAATGAAGTCAACACGGGCATAATGCTTGTTACTGGTAAACTACTCAAAAAATGGCTATCGCAAATAACCAATAACAATGCCCAAAAAGAATATTACCTAACCGATATTATTGCGCTAGCGCATCAAGATGGCTACCCTATCCTTACATCTCACCCAGTGCAACAATTTGAGGTAGAAGGTGTTAATAACCGCTTACAATTAGCTACCCTAGAACGCCAATACCAGCATCAACAAGCACAAAACTTATTACTAGCTGGTGTAACATTACTTGATCCTAACCGCTTTGATTTACGCGGCACACTTATCCACGGTAAAGATGTCACCATCGACAGTAATGTTATCATTGAAGGGCAAGTAAAGTTAGGCAATAACGTCACCATTGGTGCAGGTTGTATTTTAAAAAATTGCACTATTGACGATAATTCAATCATAAGTCCTTACAGCATAATCGAAGATTCAACAATAGCACAGCAATGTACTATAGGTCCATTTGCTCGACTCAGACCGGGTTCACAGCTTGATGAACAAGCTCATGTAGGTAACTTTGTCGAACTCAAAAAAGCTCATCTAGGCAAAGCAAGCAAAGCGGGACATTTAAGTTATCTTGGTGATAGTGAAATCGGCAACAACGTTAATATTGGCGCTGGCACCATCACCTGTAATTACGATGGCGCAAACAAATTTAAAACCGTTATACAAGATGACGTATTCGTCGGCTCCGACTCTCAGCTAATTGCCCCAGTTAACATTGGTAAAGGTGCCACTATTGCTGCCGGCACAACTGTCACCAGCAACGTTAAGGATAATGAATTGGTAATAAGCCGAGTAAAACAAAAACAGATTTCTGGTTGGAAACGTCCAACAAAGTTAAATAATAAGGAATAAATTATGTGTGGAATTGTGGGTGCTATCGCCAAACGAGATATTGCTGAAATATTATTGGAAGGATTAAAACGTCTGGAATACCGAGGGTATGACTCAGCTGGACTTGCTATTATCTCACCAACAGGCGAGCTGCAACGCGTTCGCCGTGTAGGAAAAGTACAAACATTAAAAGATGCGGTTGAAGCCCATCCACTCAAAGGCAGTACAGGAATAGCCCATACGCGATGGGCAACTCATGGCGAACCTGTCGAACGCAATGCCCATCCACATGTATCAGATTTTATTGCTGTAGTTCACAATGGTATCATCGAAAACTTCGAACCTTTACGTGAAAAACTCATTGCCAAAGGTTACCAATTTCGCTCTGAAACCGACACAGAAGTGATTGCCCACTTAATTCACGACATCATATCAACTGAAGGTTGTCCATTATTTGAAGCAGTACAAAAAGCCATACCTCAATTAAGAGGTGCTTACGGCACAGTTATAATGGACACACGTAATCCAGATATTCTAGTTGCGGCTCGTTCAGGCAGCCCTCTCGTCATTGGCTGTGGTGTTGGTGAAAACTTCATTGCTTCCGATCAACTTGCCTTATTGCCGGTTACACGTCAATTCATCTTTTTAGAAGAAGGTGATATCGCACTAGTGACACATCGCACCGTGACCATTTTAGATAAAAACTTTCGTGAAACAACGCGCCCTTGTGTTGAATCTGATGCTAGATACGATGCCGGAAGTAAAGCCGGTTTTAATCACTATATGCAAAAAGAGATTTATGAACAACCAAACGCCATTAAAAATACCCTTGAAGGTCGTATGCAACATGGCAAAGTTGACTTATCCGAACTGGGCGAAAAGGCTGAAACCATCTTAAAACAGGTAGAACATGTACAAATTGTTGCATGTGGAACAGCTTATAATGCTGGCATGGTAGCACGATATTGGTTCGAGGCTTTAGCGGGTATACCTTGCGATGTCGAAATCGCTTCAGAATTTCGTTACCGCAAGCCTGCTCGTCGCAAAAATAGCCTATTTATTACCCTATCGCAATCAGGCGAAACCGCAGACACCCTAGCAGCATTACGCTTAGCGAAAGAAAATAACTACCTAAGCACATTAGCTGTTTGTAATGTGGCGGCATCAACGTTAGTACGTGAAGCGGATTTGGTACTCCTTACCAAAGCAGGGGTTGAAATTGGCGTAGCATCGACTAAAGCCTTCACGACGCAATTAACCGTACTCCTTTTATTAGTTGCCAAACTTGGGCGACTCAATGACATGGCCGAAAGTACTGAACAAGCAATAGTCCATGCGCTGCAAACCTTACCAAATCGTATAGAACAAGTTTTAATGACAGAGCCACAAATCAAAAAACTTGCGGGTCAATTTGTCGATAAGCATCATGCACTATTTTTAGGAAGAGGTGACGAATACCCAATAGCCATGGAAGCTTCCTTAAAGTTAAAAGAAATATCCTACATTCATGCCGAGGCTTACGCAGCAGGCGAGCTCAAGCACGGTCCATTAGCACTAATCGATGCAGATATGCCTGTCATCGTGATGGCGCCAACGAATGAAATGCTAGAAAAATTAAAATCCAATATCGAAGAAGTTCGCGCGCGAGGCGGTCAACTATACGTATTTGCCGAACAAGAAGCAGGATTTATCAGTGATGACACGATGCACATCATCAACCTACCGCATATAGAAGAACTCACTGCACCGATCTACTACACGGTTCCAACGCAGCTAATGGCGTATCACGTAGCATTAATTAAAGGAACTGACGTCGATCAACCAAGAAATCTGGCAAAATCGGTAACAGTGGAGTAAATCTCGCTGTATAAAATGTGAGGAGTTAATGTATGGTTTTGATATCATCAAAACCTACATTCTCTTATTAAATTAATCAGATAAAAATTGAAATCACTTCACCAAAAAATCTTTATAACAATTAAATCACTTTTTACCTTGATAAAAACGCATGTTTGCCTGCTATAAAGCCAAAATTTAATTGGTCGTTAACCGATAGTGAGTCATAAAAAAATAACAAAATCACCAATACTCTAACTTACGATAAAAAGTAGTATTGGTCACACCATCTGGCGTTATGCAATAACCATAGGTCCAATCACCATATTGATTATGTTTGGCAAAGGTACATTTGATATTGTATGAATTCGAATTGTTGGTTTTATTATTTTTAGATTGACCATTATTGGCATTATCATCAATGCTCTTACTTTTTACCTTTATTAACCAACCTGCTGGATTATAAGAATATTCACCTAAACTACATCCATCTTCCCAGCACTCAGTATAACGAACAACTTTATTATTTGCATATTCATATAACCTTTTTAGCGGTTGTTGCCAAACCTCATCATCGGTGTTCTTTTCAATGAGTTGACCTGACTGATTATAGATAAGTGAACTGACATTTTGTTGCTTATCATCAACAATCGAGGTAATGTTCTGCTGTTCATTTAATCTAAACCAAAGTTTTTTATTAAGGTATTTGATTGAACGAACAGAATAATCAACATTAATATTATACTGTGCATCACTGGTGATAGCTTTTTCAAAAAAGCCTTTCTCATTCGCATGATAAGTCGTTTTTAACGGACCATCATTATCTTGAGCGTAAGTTGTAATTATCTGTTTTTTTATTATTTTTTCAGTAGGCATGAATTCAGGATCGGAAAATATATTATAACTATTATTAATATGGATACGATTAATTTCGTTAGCAAAGCACAATCCATTAAATAAAAAAAGACAACTTAAACTGATTAAAAATTTTTGCATAATTCGATTCTGATTATTTTTTGTTATTTAAATTTATAAAAATTATACAATTAATCTTAACAGTTTAGAACAATTAATCTTACAAAGATGTGTTAATAAAACTTACGGTTTAAACATATTTTACCGATGCCCCTTATGACCACCGCAAAAATTGTGATCTTAATCACAAAAATAAAAAATAGCCCCATACAAACACTGTGACCCTGATCACATTTGTCAATTTTTTTTGATGAATCAAATAACTATATCCTTCTACAATAGCTGCATAATGATTATATCAATCAATAAGGAAAGATTTAAATTATGACAAGTGCAAACATCAAATTGAAAGTCCAAAATTTTGGGCGATTCCTAAGTAATATGGTGATGCCCAATATTGGCGCATTTATTGCTTGGGGCTTTATCACGGCGATTTTTATACCTACCGGTTGGTTTCCAAACGCAACCATAGCTAAATTAGTTGAACCTATGATCACCTATTTATTGCCACTGTTAATTGGATATACAGGCGGTAAATTAGTCCATGGTGAACGAGGTGCGGTTGTTGGTGCAATCACAACAATGGGCGTTATAGTAGGTTCGTCAATTCCAATGTTTTTAGGTGCAATGATAGTAGGTCCACTTGGAGGATGGGTCATTAAACAATTCGATAAAGCTGTTGATGGTAAAATCAAAAGTGGATTTGAAATGTTAGTGAATAACTTTTCGGCCGGTATTATTGGCATGTTACTCGCTTTATTGTCATTTTTTGCAATTGGCCCTTCTGTTGTTGTCGCATCAAGTGTATTAGCGCAAGGTGTTGATTTTATGGTTCAACATAATTTGTTACCATTAACTTCAATCATTGTTGAGCCAGCTAAAATATTATTTTTAAATAATGCCATTAACCATGGCGTATTTTCACCTTTAGGAATTCAACAAGCAGCTGAGCACGCTCAATCAATATTCTTTTTGATCGAAGCAAATCCTGGCCCTGGTTTAGGTTTATTACTTGCTTATATGGTATTTGGTAAAGGCGCAGCTAAAGGTTCAGCCAGTGGCGCGGCAATTATTCATTTCTTCGGCGGTATTCATGAAATTTACTTTCCCTATGTGTTGATGAATCCTCGGTTAATTATTGCCATGATTTTAGGCGGCATGACTGGGGTATTTACATTAACGTTATTTGGCGCTGGATTAAGTTCTCCCGCTTCACCTGGATCTATCATTGCGGTTCTTGCTGTAACACCCAAAGATTCGATTGTTGGTGTAAGTGTGTCAGTACTTGCGGCGGCGGCTGTTACTTTCGTGATTGCGTCAATTCTATTAAAAACCACTAAATCTGCAACAAAGAGTCTTGATGAAGCAAAATCGGATATGTCGGCGATGAAAAGTGAAGCAAAAGGTAATAAAAATACTGAATTAGATTTAACTCAAGTGAAAAAAATCATTGTTGCCTGTGACGCAGGCATGGGTTCAAGCGCAATGGGTGCAGGCGTTTTACGCAAAAAAATTCAGGATGCTAATTTAGATATTAATGTCAGCAACACCGCGATTAATAATTTACCGATCGAAGTCGATATTGTTATCACCCATAAAGATCTCACTGATCGAGCTAAACAATATGCCCCAAACGCGCATCACATATCATTAACTAACTTTTTAGATAGTGATTTATATACTCAATTAGTTAATGATTTAATCCATGCTAACAATAAAAAATCATCGACTGTATCAAGCGACAACTCACAATCTTTTGGGCATAAAGCATTATTTAAACTAAGCGAAAAAAACATTTTTCTAAACTTAACAGCCAACACCAAAGAAGAAGCGATTCGTTTTGCTGGTCAAAAACTCGTGGATAATGGATATGTAAAACCAGCTTACATCGAAGCAATGCTGGAACGTGAAAAATTAACTTCTACTTATTTAGGTGAATCGATAGCTGTGCCACATGGTACTATCGAATCAAAAGATGAAGTCATTACAACAGGTATTGTATTTTGCCAATATCCAGCAGGCGTTCAATTTGGCGAAGAAGAAAGTGATAAAGCCAAAATAGTCATTGGTATTGCCGCTCGCAATAATGAACATCTAAATGTCATTGCAAAACTAACTAATGCGCTTGATGATGAAACCATTATTGCTAAACTGGCTAGTACAAATAGTATTGAAGAAGTTTTAGCAATATTAAGCTAAAACAAGGTGTGATTCATTTATTATGACATTACAACTAATAAATTGATTATTAAATATATTGTTAAGGGTTATTATTATGCAAGCATTACACTTTGGTGCCGGCAACATCGGCCGAGGTTTTATCGGAAAATTACTATCAGATACAGGTATACATGTTACCTTTGCTGATGTAAATCAACAAATCATAGATGCCATTGCTGAGCGCCATGAATATCCGGTAAATGTGGTTGGCGAGCAATCGACGTCAGAAATAGTTAAAAATGTCGATGCTATTAATAGTACATCAACAGAAGTTATCGACTACATCACTAAGGTCGATTTAATTACGACAGCAGTTGGTCCACAAATTTTAACGAGAATTGCCCCTGCTGTTGCCCAAGGTATTATTGCCCGACACCAACAAGGTCAGACAAAACCACTTAATATTATTGCTTGTGAAAACATGGTACGAGGTACTAGCCAATTTAAGCAAGAAATTTTTAAAGCCTTACCTCAACACCTACATCAATGGGTAAACAGTCATATTGGTTTTGTTGATTCCGCTGTTGATCGCATAGTACCGCCTGCAACATCAAAAACAGGCGATATACTTGAAGTTACAGTTGAAACTTTTTCTGAATGGATTGTGGACGAAACCCAGTTTGTTGGCACCATTCCATCGATTAACGGAATGCAACCAGTCGATAATTTAATGGCTTTTGTCGAACGCAAATTATTTACGCTAAATACCGGGCATGCCATTACCGCTTACTTAGGCTTTTATAATAATATTAGCACCATTCGTGATGCAATTTTAGATGAACGAATTCGGTTAATTGTTCGCGGAGCAATGGAAGAAAGTGGTTTAGTATTAATTAAACGTTATGATTTTGATGAGCAAAAACATATGGCTTATATCGAAAAAATCTTAACCCGTTTTGAAAACCCTTATTTACACGATGATACTGCTCGAGTAGGACGCCAACCAATACGCAAATTGGGTGCCGGCGATCGTTTAATTAAACCGCTTCTTGGTACCGTTGAATATCAAGTTAAAAATACGAATTTACTTATTGGTATTGCAGCAGCACTTAACTACCGTAACAACGATGATGAACAAGCAGTCGAGTTAGCCGAACTTATCTTAGAAAAAGGTGTAAAACAGGCTTTTTCTGAGCTCTCAGGTATTGATGTTAATAATCCTATTGTTAAGCAGATTGAAGAAATTTATACTGCAATGCAAAATCATCAATTTATTTAACTTCTAATGCCCGAATCGATATTACAAGAAGATACGATACTTGAAAAACTTAACCAGCAAGCTGATATTTACAACTTGCTGGTAGTTGCAATTAAATTAATTAATGACAGTGTTAATCAATTGATTCTAAAGGTTTTTCGTAAAGAGCTGCATGCTATAAAATTTGTGATCCCCTCGTTAGTGGGTAAAAATGGACCACTTAATGACACCTCTGTATGCTTAAAACTACTGTATGCTTTAGGCATTATCAGCCGTGAAGATTATGAAGACATTGAACTATTAATTGCCATTTTAGAAGAACTTGAACAAGATGATAAAAGCTACACCTATCTAGATGATGAAATTCTAGGACCAATTAGCTTATTACATGATATGGTACTGCCACCTAATTGGGCATCACAACACGAAAAGGCCAAGCAATCGGGTATTGTTGACACCTTAAAATCGTCCATGTTTCAAAATCGCTATCAACAAATGATTCGTTCAGCATTAATCATCGCGATCACAGATTTGACGCTTCGAATTGTTAATAAACAAAAAATTGATTATTTCCCATAAATTTTGCAGTGATTTGACTTAATTTACCTGAAAAAGTTATGCGTTTTAATCATGGCTTTTGTTGTTACATTCAATGTTGGCTAAAAACTTATAACTAACGATTTAATTGAGTGATTATTTTTTTCACAAAATTATCGATTATTTAGTCATTTTATTATTCTATTTGAGCTTTATTTCCCACAGTTACTATTAGTCGGTATAATGCCTACAATTTTATTGTTAAGTGGATTATGCATGAAAACATTATTTGCCAGTACTTCGCGAGGTCTGGAAGAGTTATTAAAAAAAGAGTTAGAACAAATTGGTGCTAGCGATTGTAGAATTGTGCAATCGGGCGTCTATTTTAATGCTGACGAAACAACATTATATCAATCGTTATTATGGTCTCGTTTAGCATCACGTATTTTGTTACCTATTGCCGAATTTGATATTTATAGCGATTTAGATCTTTATTCGTGTGTAGTTAATATTAAATGGACGGATATTTTTGCGGTCGATAACTCTTTTGTGATTAATTTTATTGGCGTAAATGATTTTATTCGCAATAGTCAATATGGTGCCTTAAAGATTAAAGATGCCATAGTTGACCATTTTACAAGACATACTGACGAGCGACCTAATGTTGCTAAGCAAGATCCTGATATTCGTCTTTATGCTTATCTTAATAAAAATCGTGTTACACTTTCTTTAGATTTAAGTGGTGACAGTTTGCACCAGCGAGGCTACCGCCAACAAACTGGGCAAGCACCGTTAAAAGAGAGTTTAGCTGCGGCAATCATTATGCGCTCTGGCTGGCAAAACGATGAACCATTAATCGATCCTATGTGTGGATCGGGTACACTTTTAATCGAAGCGGCAATGATCGCATCAAAAATTCCACCAGGACTACATCGTAAACAATGGGGATTTTTTGCTTGGAAAGGATTCAACCCAACACGCTGGAATGAACTACTTTTTGCCGCTAAACACAATGTTTGCAAAAGCACGACCCCATTTATCGGTTACGATAATAATTCGGTTGTTCTTCAGCGTGCTGAACAAAATGCCATTCAAGCTGGTGTAGGTGATTTAATTACTTTTGCTATGCAAGATGTCACTCAACTCACTAACCCTTTGCCTACAGCGTCTACAGGGATGATTATTAGTAACCCACCTTATGGGGAACGGTTAGAAAGTGAGCCTGCACTTATTGCTTTACATACGGCATTAGGTCAACGAATTAAACAAAACTTTGGTGGGTGGCGATTATCATTATTCAGTGGCGCACCACAATTATTAGATTGCTTACAGATGCGCGCCGATAAACAGTTTAAAGCCAAAAATGGCCCTTTAGATTGTGTGCAAAAAAATTATGTTATTGCTAAACGAGATAATTCACAATCACTCAATTCACCAACTTTACCAGCTTTGGATTTCACGAATCGATTACGTAAAAATAAACAAAAACTGGAAAAATGGGCAGCACAACAACAGTTAGAGTGTTACCGCCTGTATGACGCTGATTTGCCGGAATATAATGTTGCAATCGATCGATATAAAGATAAAGTCGTAATTCAAGAATATGCTGCGCCGAAAAATATTGAAGAACAAAAAGCCAGACAACGTTTGTTTGATATTATCAATGCCACTATGTCAGTACTTGAACTTAATGCCGATCAATTGATTTTAAAAACCCGTGAAAAACAGAAAGGTAAACAGCAATACCAAAAACTTGCACAAAAACAAGATTACTTTTTAGTACATGAATATGCTATTAACCAACGTCGTACCCAATTTTGGGTCAATGTCACTGATTACTTAGATACAGGTCTATTTTTAGATCATCGTTTAGCTCGTAAAATGATTGGCGAAATGAGCGAAGGTAAAGATTTTCTTAATCTCTTTGCTTATACAGGTAGTGCAAGTGTTTATGCTGGGCTTGGCAACGCTAAATCAACAACTACCGTTGATATGTCGCGCACCTATTTAGAATGGGCGGATCGTAATTTAAAACAAAATGGTTTAACAGGTAAAAAGCATCGTTTAATTCAAGCTGACTGCTTGCTTTATTTAGCACAAAGTGAAGAACAATTTGACTTAATCTTTATCGATCCGCCAACGTTTTCAAATTCAAAAAGAATGCATGATACGTTTGATGTACAGCGTGATCACCTAAAATTGATGACTGATTTAAAACGCTTATTACGGCCTAACGGGACGATTGTTTTTTCCAATAATAAACGTGGATTTAAAATGGATGCTGACGGCATGCAAAAATTAGGACTGACCTATCAAGACATTACCGACAAGACCCAGTCGCTAGATTTTAAACGTAACAAACACATACATTGCTGTTTTATTGTTAGACATCAATAATTAGAAAGTTTATCAATTACTGTGACAGTATTGCTTTTTTATAAATAAATTATAAAAGTATAGTTAACTAGTAAGACCATTATTTTGTCTACTTTTTAATCAAAAATTGCCACCAGTGTGCTACGCACAACTGGAAGCAATTTTTCTTTGCAGCATTTCCATAAATTGAAGCTCTAATCCAGGTCGATACCTCCCTCGATGCCATGTTTGTATAAAATTATACTCTTTTTCGTTTAACCAAATAGGCTTTAACCCTCTGATTAAATTTTCATTTATTTGTTGAGTTCGATTAAGCAAATTTTGCTCAATCAATGACTGGTTAAGTTTTTGTTGATACCAAATTTGATAATGACGATAATCAACAATCAAATCATTTTTCAACTCATATCCAAATGATGTTTTTTGCAAATTTTTTATAGATAAGTTTTCTAACAGTTTAGTCGGTAATCCGGCACATAATATGTATCTATCTGAAAGCTTTTTATATCGTCGTGCTCGTAAAGTTAGCGGTAACTCTAATTGATTGATTGCCAAATATAGTGACACACCATAAAGTTGAGCAAAAATACCTTCTCTATAAAAATAAATAGTGTCACTATTTTTACTTTGTATTAATTTTTCAAAAATATCCATAAAAAATAAAACGCCTATTTCTATAGTTTATTTGCAAAATTAGGGCACAACACAAGCAGCACGATCATTACGATTTTCTCTATTAAAGCTTTCAGGCTCAACCACTCCAACATTCGAGGCAACAATGTAATAATTTCCTTTATAACTTACATTAGAACCTTGATAAATTTGATTGGAATAATAACCATAAAATGTATCCCAATCAGTACCAGCATAACCACTGCATTTATATGCCCCACCAGGCGAATTGGATAAGCTACTGCTGACACATCCCCATTCATTAAATATTCCCCCTATCCAGGTATTGTTTGCATTACGATAACTGATTTGACGTCGATAAGCAGCAATATTACCTAAACGACCAGGAATGCCACCTGTCCAATCATATTTCTGATTGTTTGCATTGGTATAATCTGTAACATTTGGTACACGATAGCCATTTCCTAAACTATCACAAAATGATTTAGCCTGATTGAAAGAACTAATTTGAACGCTTGGTTGTGCTATATACCAACGTTGTATTTTAAAACTATACAATAAAACTTTTTTTGTGGAATCGGCATAAATTCGAAAGACTGAAGGAGTAAAGCTCTTATTTGTACTATTTTTATTTGGACCTTTCAAAGTAATTTTTAATAAAGTCTGCTTTTCACCGACTGAATTAAATTTACCAGTCCAAGTTGTTGAAGCCGCATCTTGTAAACTTAACTGTAAGCTAATATTTCCACCACTACTTGCAGTCACAATTTGACCATTAGCATTAATCACTTGAGTTGGAGTAATTCCCCCTAATAACAAATAAAAATACAATCCATTTGAACCTGTAGTTGGAAAATTCAGTTCTGGTTTTGCAAGGTTTTGTATCTCAAAACCTTTACTTGTTCCCCAATCTGGTCCTTCAACATCAATATCATATTGTGACGATAAATAAGTACTTTTATCATAAACTAAATTAGGCTGAGCAAAACAAGCATAAGCTTTACCTTTTTTGGGTGTTAAATAGTAGGTATGGCTACCTCCAGAAAAATTACTTATATTAGGTAATCCATATTGTGTAGATAGTTGACCATTAGTTGCCGTTATTGTTAAACGATATGGACTTTTACACGGGTTCAACTGACTACTAGAATTCATACCAACTTTTTTAGTGATATCATTATCCCCTGCATCTTGCCATTTAACACTTAGAGTGCCAGTTGCTTTTGCATTTTTATCACCATCATCATCGCCCCAATAGTTATAAGGCGGAAGAATTAAACTATTTATTCCAATATTAGGATAACTACTATTACCCGACGAAGGAAAGGGTATAAATGTCTGAATTTTACTAAATGAATCAGTTATAAAAGGTAATTCAATGGGTTGTAATTTAGTCGAATTATCTTGCGAAGCAGCAATGAATGTACCATCAGATAATTTAATTCCAAGTAATGAATCAACATTTTCCGCTTTAGTTAAGCCTTTATCAAATGTTAAATAGGGTTGGGAACCTCGAATAGCTTCAACTGTTTGAACTGTAAGTGCTTGGGCATTATTTTTGAAAAAAAATAACAAAACAACTATAAGAAAAAAGAGATTTACTTGACGAAAAAAACAAGCTTTTGCAAACTTAACATTACAAGATAACTTTAGAAACTGACTGGCTGGCTGGCTGGCTGGCTGGCTGGCTGGCTGGCTGGCTGGCTGGCTGGCTGGCTGGCTGGCTGGCTGGCTGGCTGGCCTGTATACAATTGTATTTTATCATATTTTTAATCATACTAATAGTAACTTCCTTTTTTTTCCATATTTTTATTTCCATCTAACGTGCTCAAAATTATAAACAAGTTTATATAATTGAGCAAACTCAGAATCTTTAAGTTTTGTTAAACTTTTATTATTTTATAAGAATATTAGTAAAATAGATTAACAGTATTGTTCTAATATGATCAATTTACTCGATCATAAGTTCTAGATAGATATCAAGCCGATTAATAATAACTTAGTTACCTTTAATACACATTATTAATTATATTGTTAAATAAGAAAGCAATAAAGTTAATATTGTTTTTGGTTTTAATAATTCCGAAAAAGGCAAGGAATCTTCATTAATTCCCTGCTTAATAATGATTAATTAAATTATAAAACTAACGAACGACTAATACTGAAGTCTGAGCGCCTCGTACCACGCCCGATGCATTTGATCCTAAAAGATGGGTGGTAATATTTGGGCGCCTTGATCCTAAAATAATAAGATCAGGTTTTATTTCGTCAGCTAGAGCTAGAATTTCATCTCGTGGATTACCAAAAGCAATTGAAAATGATAAATTTTCACGCGGTAAATTAATCGAATCAATTAACCTATGTAGTGCTTGCTCGGTTTGTACGGTTGCTTGATCTTTAAATTCATCAAATCCAAATGAATAGGCATTAACAATGGCCGATGCAACAGGTAAAGTATGAAAAAAAATAACTTTGGCATTCGATAATTTAGCTAAACATTCTAAATGTGGAATGACTTTTTGGGTTAATTCGTCCTCAAGGATATCAATAGGAACCAAAATTTTATTATACATAACTGTTACCTCGCTGTGTAAAAATTTATAACTTACCTATATTTTTAATACAATCCTGATTGATTCATCATACTCGCTTTTAATTGATTAACGAATGATTTTTTGCATCAAAATCACTTCTTTAGCTGAATTAACGTTATGAGGTTTACACAGTTGAAATCCAAGTTTTTCATACAAAGCAACAACATCTGTCATTGCCGATAATATATTGGTATAAACTTTTTCATAACCAAGTGATTTTGCTTGTTGCACAGCAAGTTTAATCAACTCTTGACCAATACAAAGTCTTTTATATTCTTTTTTTACATATTTATTTATTAATTCAGCAGTTGAATTATCATAGTGGCGAAGACCAATGCAACCTGCAATGCTTGCCGAAGTCGAAATACCGATGTGAGCAAGTATTAACATTCCTTTTGGGTATAATGAAGTGTGAACAATGGATTTAAATGCATTCTCCATTGTTAACGTGTACAAACTTGGACAAAAAAGATTAGCATATTCAGAAAAAAGTTGTTTCCCTTGTTCAAAATCACATGCAGTTTTAGCAATTTTATAAGTAACTAAAGGCATAAGACATTTCCTGAGCATTTACAATGGTTGTTTAATTAAATTACACCTGTTTTTCGATTAAATCATATTCATTATTTTTATTAATATCATAGGTAACATCATTGTTATCACAGTGCAGATTCAACTTTAAATTTTAGGCTTGTTTAGTTAATTGATTGTTAAATAATAAAGCGATAACATAATACCCAATCGATAGTTGGTGGTAATTACTTAGTTAAATCTTTAAAACATAAATCGCTATCACTATCTATGTATGATTAAGTTAAAATTGGAGTCATATGACTAATATCATTTACAGATGTAATATTAAACCCACATTAACACAAGCTATTACGCTATATAATAATTGCAGTTTAGGTGAACGCCGCCCTATTGATGATCATAAACGGTTTCAAGCTATGTTAGATAATGCAAATCTAATCGTTACTGCTTGGGATGGCGATTCACTTGTTGGTATTGCTCGTTGCTTAACCGATTTTGTTTATATTACTTATTTAGCTGACCTTGCAGTTGATAATAGATACCAAAAACAAGGTATTGGTAAACAATTAATCAAAGAAATACAAAATTATACTGGTTTAAATTGTGCGATTACTTTGCTGGCAGCGCCGCAAGCAGTAGAGTATTACGGTCATATCGGTTTTAACTGCCACCCCTCAGCTTGGATAATAAAAGAAGAACTTAAATGAAAATAATCTTAGCATCAACTTCACTTTCTCGAAAAAAAGTATTAGAAAAGTTAGCTATTGCTTTTCAATGTGTTCCACCAATTTGTGATGAAACGCCATTACCGAATGAGTCAGCAGAACAACTAGTCATACGCCTATCAAAACTTAAAGCACAATCATTGATAACTCAATATCCTAATTGTTTAATCATAGGATCAGATCAAGTGGGTGTTTTAGATGATAAAATAGTTTGTAAACCCCTTACTGTTGAAAATGCTCGTCAACAATTACGTAACAGTAGTGGTAAATCCTTCTATTTTTACACGGGTATGACAGTTATTAACACCGCTAGTGGACAATCGAACACAATATGTGAACCTTTTAAGGTGACGTTCCGTCATTTAACCGATGCAGAAATCAATGCCTATATAGCAAAAGAAAGGCCACTACAATGTGCCGGAAGCTTTAAATGCGATGAATTAGGAATAACGTTATTTGATAAGTTAGAAGGTGATGATATTAATTCATTGGTGGGATTGCCGCTATTAAAGCTCAATAAAATTATGATAGAAATGGGCTGCAATCCACTTTTCATGTAATACACATATTTTATGTAATATATGCAAACTATTCGACCAATCGACCAGCAGCCATTTTAATTATTTTTTGGCTATAATTTGCGACATCATGGTCATGTGTCACAATTAATAACGCTGTTCCTTGCTGATGAATTTCGGTTAATAGTTGCATAATTTCAGTCGAACTTTCGTCATCTAAATCACTTGTTGGTTCATCAGCAATCACAATTTGTGGCTGACAAATCAAAGCACGTAAAATAGCAATACGCCGCATTTCACCACCAGACATATTTGCAGGATAAGCATCTTGCAGATGGCTTATCTTTGCTTTCTCTAACAGTTGTTGTGCATAACTTAGGCTTGTTTGATTGGCGCGCTTAGTTAGATAAAAAGGTAATCGTATATTTTCAAGCGCTGTTAAATTAGGTAATAAACTACTGCCTTGGGGAATATAACCAATATTCTGATTTCGAAATGCTGAAACTTGCTCATCATTAAGTTCAAAAAGATTAGTATCATTAATGGTAATTTTGCCCTGAGTTGGCGTCAGTAACCCTGCAATCATATTAAGTAAAGTCGTTTTACCACTACCTGATTTACCCATAATACAAACAAAATCATCCTGTTCCATGTTGAAACTAACATTATCCACAGCTGAAAAAGTTTGTTGTGCGCGACGATAATCTTTACGCAGATTTTTAACGCTAAGTAACATTATTCCCCCTCTCTTAATGTGCTGTAAGTATCAAATTTAGTCATAGATAAGGCAGAATAAATACAAGATAGCGGGCCAATAATAACGGTGAGAATAAACACTATTACGGCATATATTATTGCATCAAATAACGAGATATTGACGCATGGCAAACCAATTGATTGGCAAATTAATAAACTAAAAGCATAAATCAATATAGCAGCAATCATAATACCAGCAATACCACCTAATGCACTAATTATCAATGACTCTTTTAATAACATTTTAATTAAGTCACGGCGTGATGCCCCAAGTATGCGTAATAAACTGATCTCGCGTTTACGTTCGTTTAATGAGGATGAAAAAATAACAAAGATCACAATAATAGCTAACACCCAAAAAATAGCCGATAAACTGTACACAATAGTTGAAAATCCACTTAACCATTTTGCAATATTACTTAACATCCCTTTAGTCATAACAAAATCGATATTATAGTCCATGGCAAATTTTGGCATGATTTGATTAATAATATCTTTAGGTTGATAGTCATGATTTACTTTAATAAAAATAGAAGAAGCATAATCAGAAAAATGATCAACATCACCTTCTATTAATTTAGCCTCTTTCATTAGTTTTTGCGCAGCTGACATTGTCATAAAAACTGAAGTATCAAAACCCATGCCTGTGCTATCCATTTTAGCTGCTATTTTAAAAGGATGATTAAAAAATAGGATCTCATCACCCACTTGTGAAGTAATTTTAGCACCCACAACAACTTGATTGTCGGTTAATGGCTGGCTTAGTTGGGTTTGTAACCATGGTTTAATAACAAAATCACTTTGCTCATCAAAGCCGATTAGCTGTACTTTAGTCGTACAACATCCCGCGTTCAATGAAGCAATAAAAAGCTGCGGAGAAATAGCTTCAATCCCTTTAATATTTTTAATTTTATCAATTAAATCAACTTTTAGATAAAAACTACTTGGTTCACCCCGTAATAAAGCAACTTCCATATTCTTTTCATAACCATAAGGCACAATAAGAATATCAGCACCTAACCGATCGGCCATGCCTGAAATACCTTGACTAAGATTTTTCATTAACACACTGCCACCAAATAGTGTGGCTGAAAAAAGTGTAATAATAATAATCAAACAACAACTACGAAAAGGTCGTCTTTGAATATTTTTCCATGCTAAATGAGAAATAGTAATCGGCTTTTCTTGCATGTTAATTTCCTGCAATTATTGGGCTCTTTATTTATCTATTAATATTTATAGTGATAAATTCTAAGCGTTAACTTGTTTAAGCGAGTGATGATCTGACTAGCTTATCTGTTACTCGTATCTTTTGGATATTTTATTTAAATAGACTAAATTGATGATTGATACCACAAATATCAAACCAGACAGTAAAACCAAAGCAGGTTTAGCACCCATATTGCATCGCATCATCTCGTTAGGGCAAACACCAATTAAAATAGTTGGAATCGCGGCCGCTAATAACGAGATACAAGCTAATGACATTGTTAATCCCATACGGACAAATATCGTACGACTAAATAGCATCAAAACACCAACGGCTATCACTAAACTACCGATGCCGAGTTCGGCTCGCAAAGTCCAAAAACATCTCATAATTTTAGCGGGTGCACTATGCATATGTTCACCGCCAGCTACCTGGCTCATTGCATCAACAGGCATAGCTGAAGGTTCTGGTAGGGGACAAACAGGTAAAATATACATTGGAAACAATATTAATAACGCGCCTAACACAATAAAAAACAGTGATGAAATCATGCGATTTTTCATATAATAAACCTCTTTTAATGGTTAATTATCAATAATACTTGCCACTTTACCGTGTTCAAGTACAACTGTAGTTTGTGCATGCCGAGATACCTCAGGTGAGTGAGTCACCACTATAATAGTGCTCCCTTCTTCATGCAGTTGATGTAATAAATTCATAACCATTGCTTCATTGTTTTCATCTAAATTACCGGTTGGTTCATCGGCTAAGATTAGTTTAGGATAGTTGATCAATGCTCGAGCAATACAAACACGTTGCTGTTCACCGCCTGATAATTGTCTTGGTAAATGCTTTGCTCTGGCCGCTAAACCAACGCGTTCTAGAGCCTGTAACGCTTCTTTTTCATCAACCATACTGTGATAATACTGCGCTACCATTACGTTTTCTAAAGCTGTTAAGTATGAGACAAGATGAAATTGTTGGAAAATCAATCCAATTTTATCTCGACGGATTTCGGTTAACTGGGGTAGAGAAAGCTGGGTGATATCTTGTCCGTCAAAAATTACCGAGCCTAATGACGGTTTATCCATACAACCGATAATATTCATCAATGTCGTTTTACCACTACCCGAAGGTCCCATGATAGATAACCATTTACCTTCCTCAACAGCTAAATTCACGTCTGAAAGTGCATGTAGTGAGCCATATATTTTTGATACATTCTTTACTTCGAGTATATTCATACTTAGATCCTATTCACCTCGCAATACGAGTGCGGGTTCAACTTCAAGAGCACGTTTTACAGGAATTAAACATGCTATTACCGTGACAAGAGCAGAAATAATAATAGTTGTTGGAATAAGGTAAAACTCAATAATTATTGATCGCCCAAAGACATTAGTACTAATAACTTGTGCAAAAACAAGCCCACAAACTACACCAATCATGCCACCAATGATACCTAATACCAACCCTTCAGCTAAAAACTCTTTAGCTATGCTTTGATTATTTGCCCCAATTGCTTTTTTGAGTCCAATTTCTTTACGGCGTTCCATCACAACCGTCATCATCGTTGTAGCAACGCAAATCATAGTAAGCACTAACACCACAAAAGTGACTAAATAAAGTAATGATGAGAGTTTACCTAGAACTGAAGACTCTGATTGTGTTACCCATTTTATTAAATGGGGATCGATAGTATTAATGTGGTTTTTGATTGTTTCAACATAGTGTTTTAATTCTGCTTCAGTAGCAGTTATACTCACCTCAACCACTTCAGCCTGATCGGATTCTTCAAGTAGAACTTCTAAATCATGTAAATCAATAAATATAAATCCATCTTCGGCTCGCCCTGTTTTAATAATACCTGTAATTTTAAGATCTTCATCAAAGCGCGAATCTTGTTTAGATTTACCCGAAATCGGCATCGTACTGCCAATTTTCAGTTTGGTAAAATTAGCAATATCGGTACCAATCATGATTTCATTCGGATTTTTAGGTATGCTTCCTTCGATTTGCCAATAAGGGCTAGTTTTGGTCACTTGTTCGAAGTTAGTACCCACAATGGTATAAGGATGCTGATTGCTACGAATAGCATCATAACGGAAAGGAGTGACGCCTAAAAGCTTGTCTTGAGGAAGTAAATTTACTGCTTGTTTCACATCAGCAAGTGGCATAGTCGGTTGATTATTAGCGGGCATAAATAATAAATTTGCGCCATAAGAACGAAACTCTTGCCCCATTTGACGCGGAATATCATAGCATAATGTTATCATTCCAAGTAAAACGGTAGCACCGATAGCAACCCCTAGCAATGCAATCATAATTCGCGATCGGCGACGAATGAGTGAGCTAAAAATGGTTTTGATAATAAAGCGTGTATTTTTATTCATCATAAGCGAGTTACCTTTGTTCTTATCGACCATGTAATACATCTGTTGGACGTAAAAACATCATTATCCGTAAAGCGGGTAAACTACCGACAAAGGTAATTAAACCAACCATAATTAATACTAAAGGAATAATAATCATTTTCGGCTCGACAAATGAACCAAATACCGTATGACCAATAATTTGAGCAAATCCCAAGCCAATAAAGTAACCAAAAATTCCACCTAACAAGGCAATAATCAATATTTCAGTTAATATCAGCATAGCGACCGCTGTATTTGTTGCTCCTAATGCTTTAAGTAAACCAATTTCAGTGCTTCGCTCAATAACATTGGCTGTGACCAAATTTGAAATCGCCAACGCCGAGCAAATTAACGATAAAATGGTTAATAGCAACATGAGTAATTGTGTTTTTTGCAGTATAGAACCTTCAGATTCAGCGACTTGCATAATCGCTTTAACCCGAACATCAGGCATCAATTCTTCAAGTTGATAAGCAATTGAACTAATGTAAGCGGTACAATACCAAGTATCCCATTCAGTTCTTGATAAACTATTAGGATCTTGTGCTGCTTTACGTGCTAATTCGTTTTCAGGTGTGGTTAATGCACTCACTTCAACTCGTTCAACGAGTCCTTCTTTATTTGCTAACTTTTGGACTACCGGCAGGGAGACATAGAGCTGTGAATCTTCTACACCACCACTGTGAAAAATATTATTAACCGTTAACGTTAATGAATTATTTGTTTGTGGAGACGTAATATTGATGGTATCACCTAACTTTAAATTCCACTGTTTAGCTACAGTTTCGCCCACCATGACACCTTGTAAATTATCATCTTTCATGGTGTTACCTTCAATTGTCCACCATGATTTCATGGCTAACATGCCGGTATCAACTTCATCTCCAGTTGGAATAGTCAGGTGTTTGTTAAACCAAGTACCCACAATGGTAATAGGTTTGCCATTTAAATTGGCTTGAGCTGTTAGATAGGGGGCAAAATCGACAATGTTATAAGCCCAGAAGATCATCTTAATTTTGACTAAATCATCTTGCTTAATGTACTGCATAGCTTGTTGTTTGCCATTATTATCGTCAAGTTGGTACATTTCGCTAACAAGCGCTGTTCCGCGAGGGACAATATTTAAATTAGCACCATAAGCCTTTAACTCTTGATTCACTTTGTCACCAACATCAAACATAACATTTAACATTGCTGTTGCAAGTGAAACACCGAGTGCTACAGTTAAAGCGATCAAAAATAATTTCTTTTTTTGACGCACTAATACACTAATTAACATTCTGCGAAACATAAACTTTTCCTTTGTTAACCTTTATTTAAAGCGTGCTTTTTCTGCTTCTAGGTTTGCGGGACGAATAACCATATTCCCATCAATAATTTCATATTTAAGTGGAACTGGGTTACAACCACCAGAAAAGCCAATCGTTGCAATATTCATCACCACATCACATAAAATACAAACAACTTGATTACCGCGTTGATAGTAACCACTTGCACCGCAAATATCACAGGCATCAAAACCAACGCCATAGGCGTTTTCGCTTTTTTTAATCACAATAAAACGAACTAATGTACCATCGGTAGCCTTGTAACCATATCGATGTAAATTACCATCATTGACATTATCTAATGGAATAACAATTAAACCATCAGCATTAGGGGAAACCGGTTCAGCTGGCGTAAGTTCAACACCTTTTTCAAAAATGTAACGTGCTCTTGTTACCGTATAAGCAGTTATTGCAGCACCTGCGATGAGTAATAATGAAGTGCGCCTATCACTACGTAACTGTGCCTTGAGTTTACGTATTTGCGCTGGATTACTGCCAACTAATGATGTTGTTTTCGATTGGATATATAACGCTATGGCCAATAACAACACTATTGCCATAAAAATAAAGATAAAGAAATTAACGTGACCTAATACAAAAATCACTAATTCCATCATCCATTTTTGTGGTTTAATAAATCGCCTTACAATTAAAATTTGAATAAGATTGATACTGTTTTGAATCGTAAATATAAGCAAAGCGATTAAAATAGTTGCTTGGACAAATTTATTAGATAAACGCCTACATAGACGGAAAGTAAATACAGCAATTAATCCAGCAACGAGTAAAGCAAAGCAATAACCAACCCATTTGAATAGATAATCATTATTAAAGATTGACTCCATCCCAACTGAAAATTCAAAGGGATAAAGCATTAAATTTGGTAAAAATTGTGCAGCAATTAATCCAATAGCAAGCACAGATAGTAAGGTAAATAGAATTTTGCCAAGCTGGCAATTGATTGGTGTTTTTAATATTGCGCAGATAAACAATGGGATGGCAATTATCATCCACAAGGTGATGATGCCAAGATCATAAAATTCACGAACAGCAAAACCTGTATTTCGCTTCAAAATAGCATAAACTAATGCTGCAAATAATCCTATTATAAAACCGAAGGTAAAGATTTTTTTATTATAATTAGGTATTGCTCTAACTATCATTGCACTTAGTAGTGCTAATACAACAATGGGAACAAAAGTATTATCGGTAATTTTTATAAGGTATTGAAGCATATTAATTGCCTAATGGTTACAACCTATTATGGCGAGTGAAAACCTCGCCATAATAAATACTACAAAATATTAAGTATAACTGATACTATTTTTTAAATATCATTACCATGCTCGAGGAATATAATCAAAATCCCAAGAAACTTCAATTGGTTTAGTCCAAAAACGTCCTTCGACTCCGGTTTCTTTATCTACATGCAATAAATAACCTTGTTTTTCTGGATTTTCGATAGTAAATGTCACTTTATATTTACCTGCACCATCAAGTTTAATATTGTTACCATAATGTGGGCCATCCGATGCGTTCATTGGCATAAAGTTACCTTCTATGGCTTTATCGCTACCTTGTTTTTGGATCTTATATTTAACCGTTAAGTAAGGAACAAAATCGCCAACACCATAACCAAGTTTATTGCCTTCTGCTGCTGAAATATCTGCTTCAATGTGCATATCAGATTTTGATGCAGGTAAACCACCCATGCCTGCTGGCTCCATATCTACAGGTTGAAAATAAACCGCGCCAATATGTAATGGTCCAACTGTCACTTCATCACCGATTGGAAACTCTTCAAAACCTTTTTGTTCGCCTGGAGCAGGTGCTGCTGCATAAGCAACAGATGATAACGCAAGTATTGATGAAATACCCGCAACTAATACTAATTTTTTCATTGAAAACTCCTTTACTTTTATTTAATTACTCATCATTAAAGCAATCACTACTTTTTTTGCTATTTAAATTGACTTCGAAATATCATTAATCAACATCTAACCAACTTTTAAACAACAAACTAAATTGATCAAACGTTTTGTTTATTATGTTTAGCTTTCAAATAAACCACCGATATGATAACAACTAATATCATAAATATTTGTGGTATTAACGTTTCAACGGTTGGATAAATCCCTAAAATATCGATTGAATGCACAAAATCAACCGGCGTTACAGGAATTATATCGGCTTCTTGTAACTCTTTTACACCTCCGCCAGCAAAAGCTATAGCCATAATATACATTAGTGTACTTGTGCCAATAAAAAATGGTCTAATTGGTAATTTCATAGTACCAAAACGAATCAATATAAAGATAATAGCAAGCACAAAACAACCTATGGCTAGACCATACCACACCATATCCATATGCTCTTTAGCTTCAGCCAACATTGCTTGGTAAAATAAAATAGTTTCAGCACCCTCACGGAAAACAGCTAAAAAGGCAGCAAATCCCAATGCAAAACTACTACCCGATGAAACCGCCGTCTGCACTTTACCTTCAACATAGTTTTTCCACGCTTTTGCTTCTGCTTTTGAAAACATCCAATTACTAACAAAAAATAGCACGACGGTGGCAAGTAACATTGCAACACCTTCTATCATTTCTTGATTAGCGCCACTAATATCAAAAATAGAGTGAAGCGCAATTGCCGCTAAAATACTGGCAAATACCGCAAATAACGAGCTCATGTAAACAACTTTAACCATAGGTAAGTTGCCCGAACGCACTAAATAGGCCGATATAGCGGCAATAACTAAAATAGCCTCTAATCCTTCACGGAAAATAATAATAAATGAAGCTAATAAAATACTCCAACCGCTCTCTTTTTTGCCATCGAGCTCATTGGCATCTTCATGTAGCATTTTTAATAAAACGTCGATTTCTGCTCGTACTGTTTTATTTGGCGCGCCATCAGTCATTAAACGTTTGATTTTAGCAAATTGGTATTCGGTATCGGTACCGCGTTTACCAGAAATATATGACATCACAGCCCTTTCGACACCATGCTTTTCATAGAAACCGAAGTAGGCGTTATTTACGCGCTCTTTTGCTCTATCACTGTCTTTCATAAAATAGATATCGTAGGAATCATTGAGTATGCTATCCATTTCATCAATGATAGCATTCCAGCTTTGATATTTTTTTTCAGCAGCGTAAGAAGAGGGAGCAAAAACAATCACACTTGTAATTATCAACAATACTAATGCAAAAAACCGTTTCACTTTTTATTCCTTTTATTTTCCTAATAACATAATACCAATTGGTTTACTATTTTCAGGCAATTGCAACGCTTGGGATATGACATCTGGTTTAATAGAATGGATATATCTGGCGCTTAATTTTAACGCTGCAGCACTAAGGTAAATGTTTTGACTCATTGCACCCACAGCTATTTGAGCAAAATCATTAGCCTGATCGACTGGCGTATCTTTAAGAGAGTTTTGATCAAACACAAAAATTAAAGAATAAGCTGCGCGCTTGGTAAAGTTTTGCATCGCAATATCGGCACGAATATCTTTATTATTAATTTCACGCAAATATTGACCATCCCATTCGTATAAAAAGGTACCCTTTTCACCCGCAACGTATAAACGAACATAGGGAGCTTTACCATTCGCCATTGGTACCGTCCACCCCGTTTTACCACGATTTAAGCCACTTGCAGCCCAAAGCACTGTAGATAATTCATCATCAGATAAATTACCAACGGGGAAACCACCACCGGGAGTAGAAGCACGTTTTTTTAGACTTTCAAATAGCCCCATTCCATCTTTGGTTTGAGGGTTGGGTAAAGATATATCACCATAACATAACGATATTGAAAATATTGATGACAATAAAACAATAACTAATTTGCGCATCATGCAAGGCACAGTCCACCTCTAGCTAACTTGTAATAATAGCGATATCTTATTGCTAATAATGGTAATGATCAACAACAAATAATAATAATTATCATTTGACAATCAAAAAATATTTCTAATTTATTTTTAATAAGATAACTTAATATTTTAGTGGGAATTTTGATTTGATTTGATTTTAATGGTTATTTATACCTATCAACACTGAAATTGGTTATATTTTAACCTCATTTTGCGATTTGCTCCGACGCCAATATGGCTTTTACACTAATTTTCGCTGTGCAAAAATTAGTGTAACGTCGCAAATCAACAAATAGACAATGTAACTAAATTAGCTAAATTAAAAGAAATAACATTACTATTAAATTACCAATCCATCCAATCTGGGGTAAAACAAAAAGTAGAATAAATAATTGTGTGACCTAACTGCGCCGATATATTTCCATCTCTTGGACGAACAACAAAATAGTCCCAATCATCAATAGTTTTTTGTTGAAGCCTTCTACCTGTCCAATAATAATTATCTAAATTAACATTTAAACCATAATTGGTTAAATTTCCCCATTCACTAAAAACACCACCATTAATATGGCGCCAATAACGCCCACCATCTGTTGTTGTTTGAATATTCGGATTATTTAACCCTGATATATATCTTGTTACACCTTCAAACATAAAAGAACCAGATGCAGTCGTAAAGTCAACCGGATCAGGTAAACGGTATTCTTGAGCCGTTATTGTTTCTTGGCGACCTGGTTGACCATCAAGCGCAAAACACCAGTTGGCTTGTCCAGCACTAGTTTCTAGTTTATCCTTATCGCGAACAACAAACCATTTTTGTAATTGAAATCCATATTCAACCACCTTCACACCATTCAAATTACCTTGTATTTTAAAATTAGCAGGTAACACCGAGGGTTTACGTGCAGTTGCACCATATTCACTAGAGGTCGGTGCTGGCCCATTTAATGTCACCCTTACACTGTCTTTTGTAATATTACTTACAGTTGCAGTAATATCACCCACTTTTACTGTTGGCCAATTTAAATTTTCCATCCCATTGGTTATCAATAAATCGAAATACACACCATTTCCAGCTAAAGTAGGAAAATTCTGATTATAATTTCTAGATAAACCCGATTGTGTTATAAATCCTTTTGATGTATCCCACATATTGGTTGGACCAGCAAAAATACCCGTGCTATTTTCCATGCTACCCGGCCTAGCATAGCAAGCATATGGCTGAGTATCATGAGGATAGATATAATATACAGCAGAGTTTTTTACATACGTTTTTTGATTTGGAATTCCAAAAGCCGTTTTTAATTGGACACCATCATTCGAATCAATATTTATAGTCAGTTTATAAGGAGCAAAACATTTCGAAGGTAATTCATTTAAATCAGAGGCTTGCAGTTGTAAACCATTTTTATCTTGCCAATTGGCATTTATCGCGCCTGATATTGTAAAATCGCCATCACCATCAATATCTTGTGCTAAATTGGTGCCTAAAGTATAGTTTGTTGTATCGGGTGTGACAATGGTTTGGACACTTTTAAAAGTATCACCTGGATTATTAAAATGAATGGCTTGGACTTTATCCCAATTACCATTTTCGTTTAATTTCATCATATTTCCAGCTGGATCACTTAAATAAACATCATTGCCAATCTTGATTGTTAATAAATTATCATTAACACCGTTAAATAAAATAAATGGAGAAGATCCTCTGATAGCAGAAGAAGTTTTAGCGGTTAATGCATCGACAATTGGCACATTAAACATGCATAAACAGAAACAAATAACAAGCGAAGCTATTTTAAAGGTAGACCAATTAATTGCGAATAATAGAGTGTTGAAAGAGGAATGAAAATTTATTGTTTTAACAATTTGATTACGACAAGTTACCAAAAAGAGTAAATCATCAAAATTAACGATGCCCGATGCCCGATGCCCGATGCCCGATGCCCGATGCCCGATTTAGGATATATTTTATCATACTTTCCCCAATCAATGTA
>NZ_LZGO01000074.1:0-1060 GCF_001690235.1 Gilliamella sp. wkB292 | reverse complement strand
GCTCCCCACGCTTTCGCATCTCAGCGTCAGTATCTGTCCAGAAGGCCGCCTTCGCCACCGGTATTCCTCCACATCTCTACGCATTTCACCGCTACACGTGGAATTCTACCTTCCTCTACAATACTCCAGATAACCAGTTTTAAGTGCAATTCCTAGGTTGAGCCCAGGGCTTTCACACCTAACTTAATTATCCGCCTACATGCCCTTTACGCCCAGTCATTCCGATTAACGCTCGCACCCTCCGTATTACCGCGGCTGCTGGCACGGAGTTAGCCGGTGCTTCTTCTGTAATTAACGTCAATTGATGCACCTATTAGATACACCACCTTCCTCACTACCGAAAGTACTTTACAACCCGAAGGCCTTCTTCATACACGCGGCATGGCTGCATCAGGGTTCCCCCCATTGTGCAATATTCCCCACTGCTGCCTCCCGTAGGAGTCTGGACCGTGTCTCAGTTCCAGTGTGGCTGGTCATCCTCTCAGACCAGCTAGAGATCGTCGCCTTGGTGAGCCCTTACCCCACCAACTAGCTAATCCCATATGGGTTCATCAAATGGCGCATGGCCCGAAAGTCCCATGCTTTGGTCTCTCAACATTATGCGGTATTAGCAGTCGTTTCCAACTGTTGTCCCCCTCCATTCGGCAGATCCCCATACTTTACTCACCCGTCCGCCACTCGTCATCAAGTGCAAGCACTCATGTTACCGTTCGACTTGCATGTGTTAAGCCTGCCGCCAGCGTTCAATCTGAGCCATGATCAAACTCTTCAATTTAAAGTTTGATGCTCAATAACTGTCTCTGACATATTCAAATGAATCTTCAGTGTCACTTATCAAGACTTAATTTTTTGAGTCCGTAGACTTTTAATCTTTCGTCTCGCAAGTGCCCACACAGATTGTCTGTTTCTTCTTTTTAAAGAGCTGACAGCTTTAAATTTAACTAAACATTTTGTTGTTTTAGTTTGCTGTCTCAAGGGCTGCGTATACTACGCTACACCTTTTTATTCGTCAAGATCTTTTTTCAATATTTTTGATCTTGCTCTCTAACACCTTCTTCGT
>NZ_LZGO01000073.1:0-1866 GCF_001690235.1 Gilliamella sp. wkB292 | reverse complement strand
AAAATATAACCATGCTAAAACTTTTTCTGGTTTTAAAGATAATACTGAAAATGAAAAAATATTAGTTATTGATCAAACTTACGGAGATATGGCTGTTGAATTAGGTGGTGCTAATCAAGAAACTTTTTTATTGATGTTGGAAACAGCGAAGAAAGAAAATCCAAATGCAACTATTTATATAAAAACTCATACAGATGTAATTAATAAATACAAAAAAGGGTATTTAACTCAAGTTGCTAATCAAAAATCAATTATTTTAATTAGTGATGATGTTAATCCAATTTCACTATTAAAAAATATTGATAAAGTTTATGTTGTAACATCTCATATGGGATTTGAGGCTTTATTGTTAGGAAAAAAAGTTATTACCTTTGGTTTACCTTGGTATGCCGGATGGGGGATAACAGATGATAGACATAAAAGTATAAATCAAATAAAGAATAATAATAGAAGAACTGATGCTAACGTACTAGAGTTATTTATCGCCAGTTATATTTTATATTGTAAATATATTAATCCGTACACTGGACAAGCAGGAACAATCTTTGATGTTATAGACTATTTAATTAAAATTAAAAAATTTAATAATAAACTTAGAGGTACTGTTAATTTAGTCGGATTTTCATTTTGGAAAAAGCAAGTCCTATTACCTTATTTAAATTTACCTTCAATAAAATGTAATGCTTATTCTATAAAAAAATTTAAAAAAATAGCGAATAATCAAAATAATTACAGCCAACTGATAGCACAAAAAATTTTAATTTGGGGGCAAGGTAAAAATTCTTTATATCCCTTTATTGATAATTTACATCCCATTCGTGTTGAGGATGGTTTTATCAGATCAATTGGATTAGGCTCTAATTTAGTAATGCCATATTCATTAGTTTTTGATGAATTAGGTATCTATTTTAATTCGCAAAGTAAAAGTGAATTAGAATTATTACTTGAAAATAAAAAAGTCGATCAGTACCAAATAGAAAAAGCCATTTCATTACAAAAATTACTAATAAAAACAAAATTAGGTAAGTATAATGTTGGCGAAAAAGTTAGCATCAAGTCAATTAATCAGAAGCTGAAAATTATATTAATACCAGGTCAGGTTGAAGATGATGCGTCTATTATTTATGGTTCTCCTAAGATCACTACAAATCTAGAATTAATAAAAATAGTGAGAAAAAATAATCCTGATGATTACCTCATATATAAACCTCATCCAGATGTTTTAAGTGGAAATCGTATAGGTAAAATAGATACATTAGAAGCACTAAAATATGTAAATGAAGTTATTGATTACGTTGATATTATTGATTGTATTGAGCAAGTAGATGAAGTCCATACCATGACTTCATTAGCTGGTTTTGAAGCATTAATTCGCAATAAACTAGTTGTATGTTATGGACAACCTTTTTATTCAGGGTGGGGATTAACAGTTGATAAATATCCTAATACTAGAAGAACTCGGTTATTAACATTGCATGAATTAATTTATATTGTAATGTATGAATATGCTATTTATATACATCCTGATTCATTAAATTTTACTGATCCCGAAACATTAATTCATTATCTAAATAATAAGAAATTAAGTAATAAATCATCAATCAAGCAAAATTGGATTAAGAAGCAATTTAACAAATTAAAACAAATTATATTTCTTATTCATAAGCTAAAATCATCAAAAATTAGATAATTATCAAAGCAATAATGTTATCATTTATAATGCTTTAACTATTATTTATCTAATCCCTATTGCTGCTTATTTGAAGATCTTTTGATCACTCAAATTCTAATTCCTCATTAAATCTATGTAATACCATTATTCAATAATAATTAATTGGTTTAATTTTTTAATCTTAATATTATTAA